>JAJAYU010000375.1 GCA_026786125.1 Chamaesiphon sp. | reverse complement strand
GCTGGGTGTGTTGGGTTGTCTCCTGAAGGAGAGGCTCCGCCAACATTCTTCTGCTTGGTGCGTTTCGATGGTCGGGAAACCCGACCGGAACGCATCCGCAACCCAACCTACAGATCTAAAGCCTAAAGCCGTGCAAATTCTTTAATAAAATTACTCGGAATTGCCCAGTGAGAATTTTTGATTTGATGATGAAGGATCTTATCAACTTTAGAGCCATCTTCGAGAATTTCCGGATTAGTCCAGAGGGACTTAACTTGAACGCCACTAAGACCAACTAGTTTACCCGATCGATCAATTAATGCACCGCCGCTGATGCCATGCTCGATCGTTAGATCTGATCCAACACTATAGCCGCCAGCGATAGCAATCGGCAAGATTTGAACGATTTGACCGCTGACAATACTTGGCTGCGAGATTGGGCTAGGAGTGTCATCAAGGGCTTGATTAGTCCCCTTGAGGGGAAATCCAGCCGACCAGACTCGATCGCCTGATTTAGAGCTAGCAGTGGCTAATTTAGCAATAGTGTAGATTCGATCGAGACTTTGAAACCGCAGCAGACTCAGATCGCGATTTTGACCGATGGGTGGAGTAACTAAAGCAGCGGCATAGATCTGCCCGTCAGGGGTCTGAAGTTGAAACGGAGCACTAGCGGATTGAATTACATGGGCATTGGTAATCACCGTATACACCCGTTGTTGCTTAGTAAGCAGCACCCCCGCACCGATGGTTTCACCATCTGCCAAGATTTTGATCGAGATCGATCGTAAGTGTTGCTGCAATTTTTGCTCCTGGATTGCACTCAATTCAGGTACCCCAAAAAATTGAGTCAAGATTTTTGGTAGCAACAGAGTGAGCGTTGTGATGTACAACATTGGCACCACTCTGGCAATCCAGTATTGCCAAGGCGAAGATTCGATTAGATCCGGTGGAGTGGGCTTAGGCATTAAAATTCAGATCGGCGTGAAAACCGTAGTCTCGTGAACAGGCATTTCACTGAGGATGTTTTAGGATAAGTGGTAGTACTGTTGTCAACTACGATCGGAACCGCAAAGACATGCTGGAATTATATCAATTTGAATTGTCCCATTTTTCGGAAAAAGTGAGATTAATTCTTGACTACAAAGGGTTAGCATACCGCAAAATCGAAGTTGTACCTGGAATGGGTCAACTAGAGTTATTTCGGCTGTCTGGTCAAAAACAGGTACCCGTACTTAAAGACGGTAATACAGTTATTGCTGACTCTACCGCGATCGCGCTGTATCTAGATAAAACTTATCCAGATCGCCCGATTATTCCGACGAATCCCCAACAAAAAGCAAATTGCTTACTACTCGAACAATGGGCAGATAATTCGATCGGCATCAAGGGAAGAACTATCCTATTAGAAAGCCTCAAGAGTAGCAACCTCCGTACCTCTATTTTACCTGTTGGTACACCAGATATCCTCAGAAATTTAGTCAGCTCGATTCCCAGAGAAGCGATCGATGTATTAGGATTGGGATTAGGCTTAACCCCAGACGCAGTTAGAGCTGCCAAAGCCGAGATGCACCGCAGTCTCGAATCAATCTGTTTGCTCCTGTCTCAAAATTCTGGTGGCTATCTCACGGGTGATACCCCTACCCTAGCAGACTTGACGGTCGCCGGATTAAGCCTCTTACTCAAGATTCCCGATGGCCCTTATCTAAATATCGCCGAAAATCTCAAGGGCAAAGGTGTCCCTGGTTTTGCCGACAATCCCGACTACGATCTATTCTTCACCTGGCGTGATAAGTTATATGCTGACTTCCGCAAGCCTCACAAACCAGATATGAACAATAACAATCCTGGCACCGCTACCGCACCAACGATAATTGCGATCGACTAAATTAGGCTTTGGGGAATAGGGAGTAGAGAATAGGGAATAGGGAGAGAGGCTATAAACGACAGTGGATCATGGTTATGTTTGCTGATACTAATTCCTAGTCCCCCAGTCTCCAAGTCTCCCCCTCTCCAAGTCCCCCAGTCTCCCCGTCCCCTCGTCTTCCACACCTCCAAAATGTCCAGTATCATTGTCGATCGATTAAGCAAAGTATATCCAGTCGCGCTCAAAGAACCTGGACTAAAAGGGACGATCAATCATTTTTTCCACCGTAAATATCGGCAAATCGAGGCTGTAAAGGACGTTTCCTTCCAAATTGAAGCTGGAGAGGTGGTCGGCTTTTTGGGCGCAAATGGAGCGGGTAAGACCACGACGCTGAAGATGCTCAGTGGCTTGATCCATCCATCTAACGGCGTTGTAAATATAGCTGGTTACATCCCCTTTAAGCGCGAAACTGCATTTCTCAAGCAAATCACTCTAGTGATGGGACAAAAGCAGCAGTTAATTTGGGATTTACCTGCGATGGATTCCCTCAAGATGAATGCGGCTGTATATGGTTTGAGCGATCGAACTGCCCAATTGCGAATTGATGAATTGGCTGAAATGCTCTCAATTCAAGGCAAGCTGACTCAACCTGTGCGAAAGTTATCTCTCGGCGAACGGATGAAAGCGGAATTATTAGCAGCCTTAATTCACCAACCCCAGGTATTATTTCTGGATGAACCGACTTTGGGATTGGATGTCAATGCTCAGGTGGCGGTGCGACAATTTTTACGGGCATATAATCAACGATACAAAGCGACGATTTTGCTGACGAGTCACTATATGACTGACATTACGGCACTATGCGATCGAGTCTTGGTAATCCATCAAGGGCAATTAATTTACGATGGTAGTCTCAATGGTTTAGTTGAACGATTTTCACCCTGTCGGGAAGTTAATGTCGAATTTGCTCATGTTTATAAGATTGATCGATTGGAGCAATACGCCCAAGTAAAAGAAGTTGATGGCGCGTCTGCTAGTTTTCTCGTGCCACAGGAAATATTGACCAAAACTGTCTCCCAATTGTTGGGAGAATTGGAAGTAGTCGATCTGAGTATTACCGATCCACCGATCGATGATGTAATCGGTCAAATCTTTCAATCTGGTAATGCCGAAAATTAGATAAATTTTAATTGTTATTAAAATTGCTATTAAAAACCCGACTGTTTAAACAGTCGGGCTATTAGGATAATCGGTTAAATTAAGATCCAGAGCGAACCCGAATGGGTTGAAGAGTTTCCTTGCGACCAGTTTCACGATCAATAATTTGGCGAAATTCCTCACCTTCGATCGTTTCTTTATCAAGTAATAGATCGGTAAGTAGATTGACTAATTCCCGATTGCTATTGATAATCTCCACTGCTTTTCGGTGTCCAGATTGGATTAGGGCGCGGATTTCCCGATCGATCTTGGCGGCGACTTCTTCGGAATAATCACCATTCGAGCCGAGGGAAAGTTTGCCCAGGCTAGACATGCCGTATTGAGTCACCATATTGCGGGCAGTATTCGTAACTGATTCGATATCCGAACTAGCACCCCAAGTTACCTCGGAGTCACCAAAGATTACTTCCTCTGCGGCACGTCCGCCCATTGTCATGGCGATATCGGCGAGGAATTCAGCGCGAGAAGTGAGACCTTCTTCTTCGTTGGGTAGATACCAAGCTGCTCCTTTTGAGCCACCACGGGGCAGAATTGTCACCTTCTGGAGCGGATTACAGCCCATGATTGCCCCAACTAATGCGTGACCGATTTCATGGTAAGCAACTAGGCGACGAGCTTTGCCATCGGGAATAAAGCGACCTTCCATCCCCATGACAACACGATCGATCGCATCGTTAATTTCCGCCATTGTCATCGCTTCCTTATGGCGACGAGCAGTGAAAATTGCTGCTTCATTTAATAAATTTGCTAGATCTGCACCACTAAAACCAGTTGTCCGGCGGGCGATCAGATCCAACGAGACAGCCGGATCGACTTTCTTGTCACGAATATGGACATTGAGAATTGCCAATCGACCCTTACAGTCAGGTAATTCGACTTTGACTTGTCGATCAAATCGACCTGGACGGAGTAGTGCGGCATCAAGCACATCAGCGCGGTTGGTGGCTGCAATTACGATTACGCCATTATTGCCCTCAAATCCATCCATCTCGGTCAGCAATTGGTTGAGGGTCTGTTCCCGCTCATCGTTACCACCACCGATGCCTACGCCCCGTTGACGACCAACTGCGTCGATTTCATCAAAGAAGACCAAGCAGGGCGCGTTTTCTTTGGCTTTTTTGAATAAATCACGAACGCGGGAAGCACCAACACCGACAAACATCTCGACAAATTCCGAACCAGAAATACTGAAAAATGGTACCCCGGCTTCACCAGCAATGGCTTTTGCCATCAAGGTTTTACCTGTTCCTGGCGAACCGACGAGCAGTACACCTTTAGGAATCTTGGCACCAACAGAAGTAAACCGTTCTGGCTGTTGTAAGAAAGTGACGATTTCTTGAAGTTCTTCCTTGGCTTCTTCAATACCAGCCACGTCATCAAACATCACACCCGTTTTTGCTTGCATCTGGAAGCGAGCGCGAGATTTACCAAAACTCATGGCTTGACCACCACCAGCACCCGATCGACGGATAATGGCAGATAGTACGGTAATTACAAATACTAATAGGAGAATATTGCCAAGTAGTCCAAAAATCGCAGTTTTGTCGGCAGATCTTTGGACGCTAATTTCGACACCTTTGGTGTTGAGCTTATTAAACAGCTCTGAGTTGTCTTCGAGTAACAATACTTCTTTGCTTTTGTTCTCAGGAGTGGCACCTGAGAGGGTAACTTTAGCAACCTTGGTGGCTGGATCGAGTTCTAATTTGGAGACTGTACCCCGATCTATCTCTTTGAATAGCTCTCCATAGGTGATAGTTTTGGGATCGTTGGGTTTTGCCAATACCGGACTATTCCAGACAACTCCCTGAGCGATCAGCAAGCCAGCCGCTAATCGCCACAATGACTTAGAAAATCGCTTCGACTTGATGTGGGAACTGTTATGCATATATTTTGTTTATATCCTTGTGCCTGCACCTGATACTGTTTCGTCCGTTAAGCAATCTGGGATGCAGAATCAAATATCTTCCAGTGTAGCTTCAGTTTTATTATTGCCATATTTAATCGCGGAATTAACATTTGGGTTTACGGATATTACTATCTAGGGGTTAGGCTTTAGGCTTTAGGCTTTAGGGATGGAGAATTTAGAGTGCAATCTAGATGTACAGAACGCTTGCATTCTCTCTTTCCTAAAGCCTAATCCCTTTCCCCTCTCCTACACCACCTTCGCCAATGGGGAAATAAACTTCACCTCCGTATTCAACTTGACGAAGTAGAGTTCAATATTGAGATCGGGATATCGATCGCGGATTGCCCAGTATGCTCGACTGAGGTATTCGGTGTGGGTGGTGAGTTCCAGCGCGGGATTAGCAGCGAGATTGGGGTCGATTTTGTACTGATAGACAGAACAGTCTTCGTGATCGAGGATGATCACCTTCTTGATGTTGTGCAAGCGATAGGAGATATCCAATTGATCCCAAAATGCGTCGGCATCATACTGGTGTGGCATCCCGCTCAGGGCAAGAGAGGCTCCAGCGAGAGCTGTAAAGTCATACTGTCCGCCCAGATTTTGGAGTGAAAGGAAGTAGCGTTCTGCTTCGAGAATCCGGTAATCGATACAACTAAGGACGAGTGCTTTGGGTACTTTTGTTTCCGCTCTAGCAACAGCAGGCGCGATCGTACTAGCGGTAATCAACACTCCGGTACCAATCAAGTGGCGGAGAAATTGGCGGCGATTCGGACTAGACGACTGGACGAGATCGGCATCATCGTTCTGAAAGCACTGACAACTATCCCGCATGTTAATTTTTGCTCTAAATTTTGAAAAAAGTCAATCTTCACAAGTCACTGTGCCCGATCGGATCGCGATTTAGTTGGTGATGGACAGTTTACTACTTCTATTCTACCAAAATCTGAGGTTAGGAATTGTGGAAGTGGGCGAAAAATAAATTAGATCTTGCGCTTAAACGAGCAGGGCTGGAATCAATAGTTACGTCTAATTACGGATAAATAATTGACTGTGGTATGATTTTTGGTATCATATCTAAAAAAAGTTAGTCTAATCTGGCAAATAGCTGAGAGTTGCCAGGACTGAAAAGTCCCAATCCGCCCGAAACATTTACGAGGTTAAATGCTTCTTGGTTAAGATGGACAATTATATTCAGCAGTACCTGACGGCTGAGAGAAGTTGGTTAGACAGCTCTTTCACTTTGCATCTGCAAACCGTGTGCTCGACATCTGTGCTCATAATGTTTTGTATCTTTAAATGATGCCTGCATCAACTGCCAATTGGGAGGATCTATCGATCGAGCTATCCCTCGATTCAGATCAACTACATAAGATGAATCTAGAGTTGGAGTTGGTGCTAATTGCCATCACCGCACTCGCTCAAATCGATCGACTGGAGATCGCTCAAATCGCCAAGGATGTAGATGTCCAGTCGATCCTATCCGATTGGCTACAGACATGGCCTCAGGCTAAATTTATTCCAGCCAGACAACTCGATCTTCGACAGTTGCGGTTGCTAGTATCGATCGTCAATCGGCTGGCGCACAAGTATCAAATGGTAGTGCGTCAAACGATGACTGATTGGCAGCAGATCGTTCAACTCGATCGATTGCCGCTAGAAGCTCCATCCTTAGCAACATATATCGACAATTTTATTATTATCTATCAAGTTCGCTTGGGCGATCAGACTAAAGATTCAGAGGCGACACACTCATTTGAATCACTTTCCCAAGCGGCTCTAAATTTACTGATCGAGCTTTTATTTTATGGTGGGAACAATGGAAATCAACGACTTTGGCAGGCGTTATTACAACGATCTCAGGCAACGGTGATCACCCCGATTTAGATTTAACCAAATTAGCAATTATTCTTCAGTATAAATAATATATATCTAGTTATGGAATTCAATCACTTGACAACGCAAACATATACAGCTCTGACATGTAAACTGATTGTTTCAACCACAGGCAATCAGCAACCTGGGGTTGAATTGGGATCTCAGGGACAAACCCACAGCCTGCAACAACAGAATTCCGTTGATTTTACCCTTGAGTTGGATCGTTCCGATTATGGAGACTCAGATCCGATCACCTTACAGGGAAACTTTTCCCAACTAGATCTACTCCAACAGGTAGTTAGTAAGTACATTACCGAGCTAGTTGCCAAATTTCCATTCCCAGATCTGAACAATGACAGTACTTCAGACTCAATTTCATCAACGACGATCGACCGAGATCTCTCCACACCAGAAATTGACATAGCGGGTTCGATCGGTAGTAAGCTATACCCCAACAATCCTCAACCTACACAATCGGGACTAATGAACAATTTACCTGGATTACGCAATATCTCAGCCCAATCGATCGGATCTGGTGACACAGAAGATCGATCCAACTCGGCAGCTCCTTCGGGAATCTCCAAATTATTTGGTGGTTGGAACAAAAGTAGCGGCAAAAAATCAAAAAAGACCAAGCAAAAACACACACCACTCGGTGCAGGTGCTGGTGTCAAATCTGGGTTTGGCAAACGTGAGGTCGCAGATCGGTCTCCCACCACACCATACCTGATCGGCAACGAAAGATCTCTTGATCGGCAACTCTATTTGGGCGATTTAGCCAATAGTAGCTCTGGTGATACAATTACCCTCTCACCAATTCAATTATTCGATCTTTCCACCGTCTTAGATGAGTACACCGCAGACGAAGTGGTGACTACTAGACAGGAACGCTCAGTCACCCTCAGTCAGGCTAATATTCCAGGTCATAGTCAAGATAGATTTATCGACGTGGATGCCACAACTGTATCCCTATCCAGACTACCAAATTTACCCAGAACAGCGACCGGATCTGTCGGATCGCAAACTAGCGAAGTTTTCAATCGGACTCGGACTTCTCGCCATTCCCGCCCTTCCGTTTCCTTGCTGTCTGTACTCCCTTGGGCCGCAGCTGCTGCCGTAGTAGTTGGAGTACCAATGCTATTACTCGATCCCAAGCCCAATCCCCTCAAAGATGCCACTAGCAAGGTCAACATGCCTGATCTGGAAGGGGTGAAGCAAACTGTCACTGCTGCCATGTCACCGCCGATTGTCGATCCTGAGCCAACTAATACCACGACACCTCAGCAGTGGAACGAGCAGCCCGTAGCGTCACCGCAAACAAATATCGCTGGTTCAACCACTCCCAACAATCCACCGATCAATACAGGTATCCAACCAACTCAATCCAATAGCCAGATTGGTACTGCGCCCCTACCCTCGACCCTAGAAGGTCAACCCAGCCCCGCCCTCCCCACCACTACCAGAATTCCGGCTCAAACTACCAGACCAAGCATCCTGAGTACTTTGCCTCGCAATGCAGCACAATCTGGCATCGCACCGAATCCACTCAGTGACGACCGCTTATCATCAGAAATTAGTAATCTTGAGCGTTCATCTGGAAAACCAGGGCTAAAATCAGGGATGCCATCGACCCTGGGTAGTACAACCAAAACTACCAGACAGCCCAATAGTAATCTCTCCCCAGCAATCAAGCCTGGGACAGTATCAGTATCGACACAACCGATTTTACTACCCTCTGATTTACCAGGAATTGGCATTGCGCCCAATCCCGCTCGTTCACCTGTAAATTCAGCTAGCGCCAAGCCCCGCACTGCGGTAAGTAAGACAACTAAGTCCAAAGCCAAGCTAACCCCAGCAGCCAAGGCAGCCCAGTCAAAATCAGGCCTTCCAACTGGAGTTGGCGCAGTGCCACAGCCACTATTCGAGCAGGGTACTCCAGTTCCAGCAAACCCAAATTTCATGGACCCCATTCAGCCGCAAACTGGTGGTGAGAATACCAATCTCCGCAATCTGCCGATCGTGCCAATTCAACCTTTCCCTACTAACACTAGCGGAAATTGGCCTTCAGATTCGATCGATAGTCCCGCCATCCAAGCAACCAGAAGCTATTTTCAGTCAAAATGGAAACCGAGTGACACCCAGCAAAACGCTTTACAGTACGTCGTACAAGTTAGTGGCAAAAGTGGGCTAGTTCGCAGCGTCTCAGCGCAAGGGGCAGCCGCAACTACCTATCTCAATCAATCTAAAATCATCAAAGCCGGACAAAAGCTGGTAGCTCCAGTCCCCGGCGGCACTGACCAAAAAATTCGGGTTGTGCTTCAGCCGGATGGGAATGTTGATACTTTTATGGAGCCATAGTTGAGAAAAAAGCGATCGTTTCTCGCGAGGCGATCGCTTTTGTATTAGAATCAACAGGATCGTTCACCATTAGAGAGCAGTTTGTGTTTAAACGTCATCGCTGGGCCATCAATCTAGTTGTAGCTATGTCGCTGCTGGCTTTAACTGGATTATCATTGTTTCCAATTTTCAATTTGGTGCTAGATGGTGGTGCAGCCGTCGCCACTGAGCCAAATAATCTTTCTACTGCCCAAACAGCTCAAATTCAAGCCCAAGCCCAAGGTTATATGCAGGTGCTCAAACGAGAACCAGAAAACCAAGTCGCCCTCAAGGGTTTGCTCGATGCTCGGCTACAGTTGGGAGATATCAAAGGGAGTTTGTTACCGCTGGAAAAAATTGCGGCACTCAATCCTCAGACTTCGGACTACACCGTGCTGTTGGCACAAACTAAACAGTATTTAGGCGACAAAGAAGGAGCCACCGCTAACTATCGGACAGTATTAACGATTCAGCCCCAGAATATTAATGCCCTTCAGGGACTCGTAAGTTTACTTCTGGAAGCAAAACGTCCTGAAGCAGCAATGGGTGCCGTCCAAACTGCTTTGAAGACTACTGGAACGGGTGTTGATGTCACACCGTTGAAGTTACTATTAGCCCAAGTTTATCTCACCCAACAGCGCAATGCCGATGCACTAGGGATTTACGATGCTTTAATCGAAGTTAATAAAGAAGATTTTCGCCCAATATTAGCTAAGGCTCTAGTGTTCAAGCAGATGGGCAATCTCACCGAGGCACAAT
Organism: Chamaesiphon sp.; assembly: GCA_026786125.1. GTDB lineage: Bacteria > Cyanobacteriota > Cyanobacteriia > Cyanobacteriales > Chamaesiphonaceae > Chamaesiphon. Next base: position 7,771 of record JAJAYU010000375.1, on the reverse strand, counting down.
CCCTGATGACTGCTGCGGTAGATCTAGCACCATCTGAGTACAAGGATCAGATCAAGCAATTGGCTCAAGCAACCCAGCCACCAAAAGTTTCGGTAGCTCCAAATCTCAGCACTCCCACACCTGCTGCTGCACCTGCAATTGCACCTACCACTGCACCTGGTAAATTCACCACGACCCCTAAACCTCAAAGTGTGAAGTAATCCTAATCCCTAGAAAATCCCCTCCTCAACAACTCATCCCAAAACAGGTAGGGGCAATTTATTAATTGCCCCTACCGTTGTTTATTTGAGTAAATTAAACTAAATTCCGATCGGTTAAAATCTCATAACCATCCTTAGTTACCAATACCGTGTGCTCAAACTGGGCAGATAAAGACTTATCGATCGTTACCGCCGTCCATTTATCTGGCATCATTTTAGTAATCTTCGAGCCAGCATTGATAATTGGCTCGATCGCAATTGTCATTCCCGCTCTGAGCTTAACATTGGGCATCTCCCGCGTGCGGAAATTAAATACCGATGGTTCCTCGTGGAGATTTCGCCCTACTCCATGTCCAGTAAAATCTTCCACGATACTAAAGCCATTTGCCTCTACATGGTCTTGAACTGCCCCTGCCAGGTCTAGGAGGTAAGCACCTTCTTTCACCTGTTCTATCCCCTTGTAGAGGGCTTCCTCAGCGACCCGAATTAGTTTAGCAGCAGCAGGCGTAACGGTGCCTACGCCGATCGTGATACAAGAATCGCCGTGGAAGCCCTGAAAGAATGCTCCAGTATCGACTTTGAGTACATCACCTTGCTTGATTACTTTCTTGCGATTGGGGATCCCATGCACGGCTTCATCATTGATGCTGGCACAAATCGTCGCCGGAAATCCATATAAACCCTTGAAGCTAGGAATCGCATCCATCGCCCGAATCCGTTTCTCTGCATAAGCATCCAAATCTGCGGTAGTCATCCCTGGCTCTACCATTCCCAAGATTTCCTTCAAGACTGTAGCGACAATTCTCGAAGACTGGCGCATAATACCAATTTCGCGCTCAGTTTTAATCTGAATCCCCTTTGATTGCTTCTTTTCGCGGGTAGCTTGAGGCTTGAGTAAGTCGGTGAGAATATTCATGTTGGGATGGAGCAGGCTGGGTAAGGGTAAGAGTTGGGAGTTGGGAGTTAAAAGCTTGAAGGTGATGGCTACGGTGCTGCTCTCATTTTAATGCTTTATTTGTTCGTTGGCATAGATGCTGCACAAGAGAACTATGTAAGCAAACATCCCTGATTGAATGTATCGATCTCAGTCGAGATGAAAACAGGACTGAAAAAGATTGTATTCTTACTTTTGCAGAAGGTCTATCCTACGATCGATTGTTATAAAGTGCGAAAAAGCACTTGTGCCGTCTGGGATGACTCACTTTTCGTTTATACTTCATACCTTGTAAGTATAAATTTGTCTAAACTATTGAGACACAAAAAATATAATGAACGACCTTAAAATATTTGGCTTACCTGCTCGGCAAGGTCGATGGTTATTTTTACCATTGGGCATTACAGCGATGCTCTGCTTGGGTACAGTTTATTCCTGGAGCATTTTTCGCAAGCCGCTGACGGAAGCTTTTAAACAGCAAGGAATGATCGTTGGGGCAACAGATACATTGTTACCTTTTGCGATATTGCTGGTAGTATTTGCAATTTTGATGCCGATTTCGAGTAGATATATTGAAGATTATGGTGCATCTAAAGTAACTGCTGTGGGGGGGACGATCGTGGGCTTGGGATATTTTCTCTCAAGTTTCGCCACTAGTATTCCGCTATTGATTGTGAGCTATGGTCTGATTGCTGGTGCTGGCGTTGGTGTTGTCTATGGTGTACCGATCGCTGTCACCGCTAAGTGGTTTCCAGATCTCAAGGGATTGACTGTTGGGTTAACTGTAATTGGCTTTGGTCTATCACCATTGATTACCGCACCCCTAGCCAAGTTTTTAATCGATACCTATGGCATCGACAGCACGTTTAGGATTCTCGGTGTAGCTTTTACAGTGATTTTAGTAGGGATTGCTACTCAGCTTAGGTTTCCGCCAGCAGACTGGCAACCAAGTTCCCAGTTTATTACCAGCCGAGCTAGTACCAAACCAGATCACTTGCTGAGTTCGCCGAGCTTTTTTGCACTGTGGAGCTGCTATGCGATCGGTACCCTAGCTGGTTTGATGGCGGTGGGGATTGCAACTAACGTTGGCAAGGAAATCATCGGACTTGACACCGATACAGCTACTGCCTCGGTATCAATTTTTGCAATCTTTAACGGGTTAGGTCGTCCAATTTTCGGTTGGTTGACCGATCGAATCAAGCCCAAAATGGCAGCGATTCTTTCTTATGTGATGATCCTCGTTGCTTCGATCGTGATGCTAAATACTGGTAAAGGTCAGGTTGGCAATTATTTTCTTGCATTCAGTTTACTCTGGTTGTCTTTGGGCGGATGGCTCGCGATCGCTCCTACGGCAACACTGTCGATGTTTAATTCTGTTAATTACACTAAAAACTATGGCATAGTTTTTACAGCTTATGGGGCAGGAGCTTTGGCTGGAACACTAGTCGCTGGCAATGCCAAAGATATTTTTGGTAGCTATACCAATGCCTTTATTCCGACTGCGGTGCTCGCAATTTTGGGCATTTTAATTGCGACTTTCGCGCTCAAACCTGATCCCAAAAGTCAGCAAGTATAAATTGGGTAAGCAAGTCGAACACCCTATAATTTAACTCCCAACTCATTCATGTCTGAAAACCGAATTAGAGTAGCCAGAGACAAAGCAGAATTAGTCAAATCATTAATTGCATCGGCTGATAATAATAGTCCATTCCAGACTTATGCCGATGCCATGTTGTTTGCGGCAGCATTAGGTGCTAAAAGACATCGCCGGGTACCATTGGGGGAAATTTCTAAGAAGGAACCAGGGCCAATTAGTATCGAGATATTTATCTCTCGTGGGTACGATCCGGTGATGAAACTAATTGCGATCGCTGCCACTGAAAATATCAACGTGATTTCACCAGATCGAGCTGATTTTGAGCAGCAGCGGATTAATATTTTTGAAGAATATGCCAATGGGGGATTGGAGTTATTAGCACAAGAATTGTGTGGTGCAGTAGATTATACCGAGCGAATTTTGCTGATGTTGTCAGCATCACTCGATCCTCACAATCCTGATTCAATTACAGAAAATAGCTCAGGAGAATTCGATCTCCGAAAATTTCTGTAATAATTCAGAGCCGATCGAAACAAAAGCGACTAAGCTATAGTCAATTAGTGATATGCGTCCATCATTCCACCTAATGGGGAATGCCGTTATTTGGAGACAATCTTATGAACGTTCTACTCCTCTATCCTCGCTTCCCCAAGAGTTTCTGGTCATTTGAAAAAACGATCGAATTGCTCGGTCGTAAGGCGATGTTGCCACCACTGGGATTGATCACTGTCGCTGCAATTCTCCCCCAAGAGTGGAACTATAAGCTGGTTGATTTGAACGTGCGCGAGGTGACTGAAGCCGAGTGGAATTGGTCAGAAATGGTGATTTGCTCGGCAATGATTGTGCAGAAGCCAGATTTACTTGTCCAGATTCAGGAAGCCAAACGCCGTGGTAAAAAAGTAGCGGTTGGAGGGCCTTATCCAACGGCATTACCCCATGAGGTGTCAGACTTTGCGGATTATTTGATTTTAGATGAAGGCGAATTGACTATTCCGTTATTCGTTGAAGCGGTTGCTCAAGGGCAACAATCTGGTACCTTCCGCGCTCCCAATGGTGAACGTCCCGACGTTACAATTACCCCAGTGCCTCGGTTTGAATTACTGGAATTCGATGCCTACGCCGAGATGTCTGTCCAGTTTTCGCGGGGCTGTCCGTTCCAGTGTGAGTTCTGCGATATTATTGTCTTATATGGTCGCAAACCTCGGACGAAGGCACCAGAGCAGCTCCTAAAGGAACTCGATTATCTCTACGAATTGGGTTGGCGGCGGAGCATTTTCATGGTGGATGACAATTTTATTGGCAATAAACGGAATGTCAAATTGTTCCTGAAAGAACTCCTACCGTGGATGGTCGAACATAAATATCCATTCTCGTTTGCGACTGAAGCTTCTGTTGATTTGGCAAATGACCAAGAATTAATGGATGAGATGGTCAAGTGTAACTTTGGAGCGGTCTTTTTGGGGATCGAAACCCCAGATGAGGCAAGTCTGGCACTGACTCAGAAACATCAAAATACTCGGAGTTCGCTCAGTGAAGCTGTTGACAGAATTGCTGCGACAGGGATTCGGGTGATGGCTGGATTTATCATCGGCTTCGATGGTGAGAAAACAGGTGCTGGCAAAAGAATCGTTCAATTTGTTGAACAGACAAATATTCCAACTGCCGTATTTAGTATGCTCCAAGCATTGCCCGATACGGCTCTGTGGCATCGGTTGACCAAGGAAGGTCGAATGCGGGTGGAGGGTGCCAATATCAACCAAACTACGTTAATGAATTTTGTACCGACTCGTCCGCTGGAAGAAATCGCCTACGAGTACATGGATGCTTTTGATGAATTGTACGAGCCATCGAAGTTTCTTGATCGAACTTACCGCCATTTTCTGACTCTGGGTCAAGCTACTTATCCTGATAAGGGGGAAGGGCGTAAAAAGGCAATTAGTTGGATCGTGATTCAGGCTTTCTTGACGATTTGCTGGCGACAAGGGGTGGTTCGTTCTACCCGCTGGCAGTTCTGGCGCAATCTCTGGAGCATGTTGCAGGTCAATCCAGGTGGAGTAAGTAGTTATCTTGGTGTTTGTGCCCAAATTGAACATTTCTTGGAGTACAGGGGGATTGTCCGCAAGGAGATTGAGCTTCAGGTGGCGGAATTCTTGATTGGCGAGGCGAAGGTGAAGGCGGCAGCGGTGGCGGTGGAGCCTGTTGTGGCTTTGGCTGAAACGGCTGTTTCGTAATTCACCATCCACCATCCACCATCCACATCGACATCTAGATGTCTAATGTTTCACTGGGAAGGAAGGGGTACTATAATTTAATAGATTTATGCGGTTGGCTGTAAGGTGTCCAATCGCAATTTTAGGTTGTTTGGATTATTTGATCGATCAATCGTTGGTTACAGGTCATAATTGCGACTTGCTTGTGGATATTTTTTACGTTGGACTCGATCAAAATGTATCACGTAAGAACATTTTGATTTTGAGAATAGTACAGGTTAAGGACGCAATAATTAGCTAAAAGTCAAGAAGAATAGGAGGTCTACTTAGTGCATTTTCATGGATGGGAACCCCGTCCGAAAATGCATTCACCAAATCTCCATCATAATAATCTAGCTATCAACTATCAATTATCAATTATCAATTAATCATTGATGTTTCAATCTCTAAAAAATCCAACTTTTGCTCGATTATATGCTGCTCAGGCAATTAGTTTGCTCGGTGACGCGCTGACGTGGTTAGGATTGGCTTTATTAGCTGTGGAGTTGGCTGGAGATCGCGCTCCAGCTATTTTGGCTACGGCTCTGACTTGTCGGATTGTTGCTTTTATTGTTTGCGCTCCATTTGTAGGGATGATTGCGGATAAGTTTGATCGCAAGTTGATTTTGGTTGGCACTCATTTAGCCCGGATGTTGTTGGTTGGATTATTACCATTTGTGCAGACTATTTGGCAATTGTATGCGATTGTTTTAGTTATCAATGTTTTTCATGCTTGTTTTACTCCGACTTATCAGGCTAGTATTCCAATTGTGACGCAGCCACAGGAATATGCTCCGGCAATGGCATTGGCTTCAGTTACTTATCAAACTTTAAGTATGATCGGCCCCGGATTGGCTGGGGTGATGGCTGGTTGGTTGGGTACAAGGACTATTTTTTGGCTGGATAGTGGAAGTTTTCTCTTGGCTGCGCTGGTAATTCTCTCGGTTCGTCAGCCGTTGACTGTAGACATTTCTAGTCCTGAGATTGCTCCACAGACTAGTTATTTTTCGCGATTGACGATCGGTACGCGGTTATTATTTGGGGATGGGTTATTACGGTACGCCTTAGCTCTGCAATTGGTTGGGGCGATTATTGGTGGGCAAGTTTTAGTCAATACTGTGAGCTATGTTCGATCGATCTTACAGTTAAGCGATCGAGAATATGGTTGGGTAATGATGGCTTTTGGGGTGGGGATGGTAATTGCCGCGCTAGTTGTGGCCCAGACGCAAACATATCTGGCGCGTCATTGGCTGATGTTTGGCGGTGGCATCTTGATGGTAATCGCGATGTTTTTTGCAGATCGATCGTCTTTTATCGGTTTAATTTTATTATGGCTATGTGTGGGAATAGGCAAAAATGCGATCGATCTACCAACTCAAATTGCCATTGGCGATCGTATCCCCAAACATCAACAAGGACAGGTCTACGCGGCTCATTTTGCTTGGAGTCATCTGTGGTGGGGCTTTGCCTATCCTTTGGCAGGCTGGTTGGGTATAGAGCATCCTGAGTGGATGTTTTCAATCGCTGGCGGGATTGGCTTGTTTGTGTTGATGATCGTGCAATTATGTTTCGCGCAAGCAGCTACTAGTCACGATCATCAAGCTGTGGATCATGTCCACAGCCACAATCATGAGTTATCTCATCAGCATGGACACGACGAGGGAACTCATGTTCATGCTCATCATCATCCCTCGATCGAGCATACTCATTTTTACTGGTTAAATGATCATTACCATCATCCGACATTGCGCTAGTTGAATAGGCAACCGGAGAATTAAAATAGAAGCTCAACTGGGCGGATCAGATGAAAGCGAAGACTGGGAAAATACACACTAAAAACTGTAAAGTTAGTTTGAGTGTGTCTTTAGCTGAAGCCTTAGGCATTGCAGCAATAAGTATCAACTAAATTACGCCATCATGGAGGCATAAGGTCGGGCAAAAATCATTCTACCAGCGGAAGTTTGGATGGCTGAAGTAACAACTATTTTTAGATCTGCGCCAACGTGCTTGCGACCTTCTTCGACGACTACCATTGTGCCATCATCAAGATAACCGATCCCTTGGGTGGCTTCTTTGCCATCTTTAATAATTTTTATTTCGAGACAGTCTCCAGGTAGATATACCGGACGAACAGCGGTAGCTAAATCATTAACATTTAAAACCGAAACTTCTTGGAGCTTGGCAACTTTGCTCAAATTGTAATCATTCGTCAGGAGAGTGGCGCGAATTTCACTCGAAAAGTGCACTAATTTAGCATCGACAGTAGTGATATCTTGATAATCGATCGGATGGATGATAATCCGATCGGGAAAACTGTCTTTCATTCTGTTCAAAATATCTAGCCCCCTGCGTCCACGGCTTCTTTTCATATCATTCGCAGCATCGGCAAGTGTTTGCAATTCCTGAATCACAAACTGAGGCACTAAAATTTGTCCCTCTACAAATCCGGTATTTAATAACTCCTCAATCCGCCCATCGATGATACAACTAGTATCGATCACCTTGGGCGAGATCGCTTTCAAAGTTCCTTCCGCTACCAACATTGTTTCCACACTCTGGGGATTTATTAATCGCAAAAATGCACCACCGTGAGTATCAGCTAAAGTCACGCCCAAGTAGCAGAACATTACGCTACCTAAAATCGCTAGTAATGGCTTGAGAAATGAGAACTCTGGGGCAATAGGTAGTAGAAACACTGGTGCCAGCATCAGATTGGCAATCAGTAGCCCGATCACTAATCCGACAGCTCTAGTTAACAGTACATCCACTGGTAGCTCTCGTACTTCAGCTT
>JAJAYU010000374.1 GCA_026786125.1 Chamaesiphon sp. | reverse complement strand
CCGAGTAGGGAGAACTGAACGGGAAGAAGTGGTACGGAATGTACCCCGCCCAACCACTAGTAGCGATACTCCCCGCCTACCAATTCCGAATGGCACTGGCAATCGAGTGATCATTGCTGCTAATCGAACAACTGCACCTGTCTCAGAGGAGACTTCAAAGGCGACTCTTGTTAGTCGTAATTTTGCACCGCCAGAACTCGAAGCCTATGTCCCAGAGCCGCTCGATGTGGAGATTACTGAATTAACAGGAGTAACTGAAGATCTCGAACGGGAACGTCCTGGCAAGCCCCAGCGAGTTAAACCGACCCGTCCGACGATCGAACCACCAGAAGTAGTTCAAGTTGAAATGTCGGATCTAGAGAAGGAAACCTATGCCTGGATGGGAATTTCGCCACTAGTAAAATTAGGTCGGGAATTAGTGAATCCCAAAACAGCGATTATCAATGTCGTACCGATTGGTACTTTACCACTGGAATTGACAGTGGTCGCAGATCCAACTCCAACCGCAGTTGAAACTGAAGACTCGCCAGATCTTGATTCAACTGAATCAGTTCCTGGTGGTGATACTGATGATTTTGTTATTCCAGTTGTAATGGAAGAAGTGAGTTCAGAAGTTGTTGAAGTTGTTGATATTCCGGTGGTAACTGAAGTTGCGGAGCCAGTTGTTGAGACTCCTGTTGTTGATGAAGTTGTTGAGATTGCCAAAACTGACACAGTGGAAGTACCGACACCTATCGTTGATGAGCCAGAGGAGCTACCCGAAAATCGCCGCCGCAAACGTCGATCTTCCGCAACTGTAGATTAGTTATCAGTAAACTTGTAGGTTGGGTAGAGCGATAGCGTTGGCGGAGCCTCTCCGCCAGGAGATAACCCAACATCCACTAAGCTGTGTCAGCTATTCAAGGATTTTGTTTCCAGCCTGAGTAGTTACAGTCAATCAGCTATAAATCAATGACTAGTTATGAATTTACATGTGCGGAAGATCTGATTGCTGGTGTCGATGAGGTTGGGCGAGGCGCATTATTTGGCGTAGTTGTAACGGCGGCGGTGATCTTACCTAAAAGTGCCCTGCTTGACTGTCAGGAATTCGGTATCAAAGATAGTAAAAAACTCTCAGCTCGGCGCAGAGAGATATTAGTGCCACAAATTCAATCAATTGCGATCGCTTATAATATTGGCGTAGCTACTGTTATAGAAATCGATCGATTAAATATTCTTCAAGCAACTTTGGTCGCGATGCATCGAGCCATAACTGGGTTAGCAGTGACACCAGAATTGTGTTTAGTAGATGGCAATAAACCGATTCCTAACTTAGATATTTCCCAACAAACTCTAGTCAAAGGTGAAGATCGATCAATCTCGATTGCTGCTGCTAGTATCCTGGCAAAAGTTTGGCGAGATCGATTGATGATCGAGCTAGGTGAAATTTATCCGCTGTATCATCTTGCTAATCATAAGGGGTATGGTACGGCTCAACATCTAATGGCGATCAGGAAATACGGAATTACCCCAGAGCATCGACAATCTTTTAGCCCCTGTCCGGTTAGGAATTAGGCTTGAGATAAGAATTTTGAGCATATTCACTCTCAATTCCAGCATTTGCCCAGACGACATAATCAGCTAGTAATTGGTGCATTAATCGTTGTTTAAAAGCAATCAGAATACTTTTGAGTAAACTATTGCCAGCGGCTTCGACAATTGCCTTGGGAGTGAAACTCAATGGTGGAGGCAGTACAACTTGAACTTCCAAATCGGCACGTCCGGCTAGATAGGTTTGACCTTGTTTTTGGTAAGGTGATAATTTACCGACGAGATCGAGACTAAAACGTTCGTTGATATAATCAATGCCGCGAATCTCACAATTAGTAGAAACAATTTGGACTGTCCCATCTGCTTCTGCCCAAACTCGCAAAAATACCGTTGGCTGAAGCTCGAACCCAAAAAAGCTCAAAGTCCGCATCGTCAGACAAAACTCATCATCACCAATCTGTTTGATCCGATTTGAATCGACCAAGGATCTGACCAATCGATGTGGCTGGCGCAGATAATGCTGAATGGGGATAGCATGCTGAGGTACAGCAATATCAACCGATCTATCTGCTGTAAATTTAACGATTTGCATATTTAGAGACAGGGGTTGGTGACGAGGATTATTGTGGCGAATCATTGATAGATCAGAGAAGTATCGATCGAATCTATCAGAGCTTAAATATCAGAAACTTAGCGAAAAAATAAGTTTTAATTAGTTGCAGGATAGCTGCGATAAAATGTATCTATCTAAAATTTTATCGCATCTACGACCGAGAGTTATCGGTAGAATAACTAAAATTGGTGCTTTGCGCCAATTAATCCATCAGTCCAATTATATCGATCTGAATGCTAAAGATTGCCCATTTGGGGCCGACAGGCACTTATACCGAAGCCGCAGCCTTGGCTTATGCTCAAACAGCACTCTCTGGCACAGACTTTTGCTTGCAGCCCTATGCCAATATCGCGCGAACGCTCCAAGCTGTTGCTAGTGGGGAAGCAATTCTGGGGATAGTACCAGCAGAAAACTCGATCGAAGGTAGTGTCACCATGACTGCTGATACGATCTGGCAATTAGATGCACCGCTGCAAATTCGACAAGCGATCGTTTTATCAATCCATCATGCCTTAATTTCGATCGCCACTGACTTGAATCAAATTGAGATAGTTTACTCTCATCCTCAAGCCCTGAGTCAGTGTCAGGAATGGCTCCAACAGCATCTACCGCAGGCTGAACGGGTTTCGGCAAATTCTACCACCGCTGCCTTAACTACCCTCTCATCCCTCCCTCACGCAGCAGCAATTTCTTCAGTTCGAGCGGCGAAATTATACGATTTGCCCGTCTTGGTGCAGCCCATTAATGATTATCCCGATAATCAAACTAAATTTTGGGTAATGAGTCTACAACCATCAGCTACGGGAAATTGTACATCGGTAGCGTTCAGCTTGCGATCAAATGCTCCAGGCGGATTAATGACAGTATTAGGCTTCTTTGCCAATCGGGGTTTGAATTTGAGCCGAATCGAGTCTCGTCCAAGCAAGCGTTCCCTGGGCGATTATTTATTTTTTATCGACATCGAAACCGATCTCCACAATTGCCGCGAACTCACATCAGCTCTGGCCGATTTAGATGCGTATGCTGAAACCGTCAAGAACTTTGGTAGTTATTACACAGTTATCAGCGAGCAAACTTAATCCAAGTATCAGGTTTGGTTTTGTTGGGGTTAATTACAGAAAAGCCCTGTCAGTGAAACACTAACAGGGCTTTTCTATAAATTAGATTACTAATTTAATTACGTCTACAGCATTGGTGCAAACTGAGGCTTCTCAGGTACAACTGTGTATTCAGCAACAATTTGACGGAATTCATCACCATCGATGGTTTCTTTTTCGATCAGGATATCTACTAATCGATCAATCACTGTCCGATTGTCCCGCATTATTTGTAATGCTTCTTCGTGACACTTGTTGACAATGACGCGAACTTCTTGGTCGATTTGAGCAGCTACTTCGTCGGAGTACTCGGAACGTGCGCCCCAGTTACCACCGAGGAATACTTCACCTGATTGGCTTTCGAGGGAGAGGGGGCCGAGTTTGGACATCCCAAACCGTGTAACCATTTGCCGAGCCATTGAGGTGACTTGTTGCAAGTCTCCACCAGCACCAGTTGTAACTTCGGAATCACCAAAGACGATTTCTTCAGCAGCGCGTCCACCTAAAGCACCGGAGATCCGCGCACGGAGTTGGGTACGGGAAATCAGCGATTGGTCTTCAGCAGGTGTGAACCAAGTTAAACCAGCAGCTTGTCCACGGGGAATTAACGTTACTTTTTGGAGTGGATCGTGAGCGGGAATCAGGGTTGCGACGATCGCGTGACCTACTTCATGATAAGCAATCAGACGCTTGCTCTTACCATCAACTAGAGGTGTACCTTCCATCCCTGCTACGACTCGATCGACTGCATCATCGATTTCGAGGTTGGTAATCGCATCTTTGCGACGACGGGCGGTCATAATGGCTGCTTCATTGAGCAAGTTAGCTAAGTCAGCACCACTAAAACCAGGTGTACGACGGGCGATTGCTTCGAGCGAAACGCCTTCGCCTAATTTCTTGTTACGGGCATGGACATTGAGGATTTCAATCCGTCCAGCGACATCAGGCGGATCTACCTGTACTTGTCGATCAAACCGACCTGGGCGTAGGAGTGCAGAGTCGAGTACATCAGGGCGGTTGGTTGCTGCAATAATGATGATGCCAGTATTACCTTCAAATCCATCCATCTCGGTCAGCATTTGGTTCAGGGTTTGTTCCCGTTCGTCGTTACCACCACCAATACCAGCACCACGTTGACGACCAACTGCATCGATTTCATCGATGAAGATGATACAAGGAGCGTTTTCTTTCGCTTTTTTGAATAAGTCACGGACGCGAGACGCACCCACACCGACAAACATTTCGACGAATTCTGAACCAGAAATACTAAAGAAAGGTACGCCAGCTTCACCAGCAATTGCTTTTG
>JAJAYU010000373.1 GCA_026786125.1 Chamaesiphon sp. | reverse complement strand
TGTAGGTTGGGTTGCGGATGCGTTCCGGTCGGGTTTCCCGACCATGGAAACGCACCAAGCAGAAGAATGTTGGCGAAGCCTCTCCGTCAGGAGACAACCCAACACACCTAGCTAGGTTATTAGGATGGGGATGTTGAAGGTTGATAGTTTAATAGAGGTTGAATGCTGTTATCTCAAATTCCTGGTGGCACAGCTACACTGACTCAAGTGATGTCAGATGATATTGGTCGGATTGCCTGGAATACCTTCCTGGCATTGGTTCCGCTCACCCTGAGCTTTTTTCTATTTAATAAGCCTCGATCGCGATTATTCTGCTGGAGTACCTATATTTTATTGGGGCTGAGTTTTATTGTTGGAATTAAGAAATACAATAATGGTGACTTTCTCGAAGCAATTAAAAGGGTAACGATTTCGCTGTGGGGTGTGAGATTAATTTTTATCGCCATCTCAATTATTTTAATTGCGATTTTGATCGTGATTGATCGGCGATCTCAACTCCAAACAGATAGAGCGCGATCATTCTTTTGGTGGATTGGAGTACTTTTATTTATCGCTATTTTACCAAATGCACCGTATATTTTGACCGATATTATTCACTTTTATGATGCAGTACGGGCGATTAGTTCTGTCTGGACGATTACGTTAATAATCGTGCCTATTTATATACTATTTATCGGTATTGGCTGGTTTGCTTATGTATTCTCGCTGGTCAATATTCGCCAATATATGACCAAAAATCAGCTTGGGGATTATATAACCATCACAGAATTTAGCTTGCACTTATTATGTGCGATCGGCATTTACATTGGCAGATTTATTAGATTTAATAGTTGGAGTCTAGTCACCGAACCTAAGCAGTTTCTCCAGGTACTCCCAGGAGAATTGATTGGCAAATTTCCACTAGTAGTAATCCTACTAACATTTTTAATTATTACAGTTTTATATGCAATCTCCAAACCCTTAATCCAGAATTCATCAATGTATATCGATCAATATAACTAGGATTAGAGCGCGGGGAGCGAAAAAACAGCTTAATTTATTCCCGCATTTTTACTAGTGCATCTTTAACAGTTGCGGGTAATTGACGCATGATTTTACCTTTTTCTTGATCGACAGCGACTAGCGTCACCATACCCGTCAGATAAATAGTCGATCGATCTAGTGATTGAATCTCATATTCCCAGACAATCCGCACACCTTCCATATCGATCGTCCGAGTTTTGACGATCGCTGAATCGCCCATGCGGAGCGCACTGCGATACCTAACCGACAAGTCTACTACTGGTAAGTCACAACCCATCGCTACCAAATCAGCGAAATCGATGCCGATCGACTTTAGACAGGCTACCCGTGCTTCTTCCATCCAGGAGAGGTAAGTACCATGCCAAACAATCCCGCCATAATCAGTATCGTGGGGATAGACGACAATCGGGTATTCAAACCAGTTGGTGGATATGGCTTGATAGCTCAATTTCTCAATTGCGCTATCAGAGTCAGTTTGAGCGCGAATATCGGTGGGTTCTGGCATAACTAGTAATTTTAGAGGGGCGATGCGGACTTCAGATGTTGTGCGTTATCTTAGCTAGATATATTATTTAGCCAAGACATGAATATCCGTCGGATTGCTGCACTTGTTTGGTGGCTGGTTGTAATGGTAGCCAGCAATACGATCGTGATCATACCAAATGCTGGAGCTTCACCAACTACAGCCCAGAGCAATATTAGCTTTACAACTCCACAACAAGACATTCTCAAACAGTTACAAGCTGCAAAAATTGTCTATCTGGGTGAAACTCACGATAGTGAATCAGATCACCAACAGCAACTGGAAATTATCCAAGTATTATTTAAGCATAAACCGCAGATCGCGATCGGCATGGAAATGTTTCAAAGTCAGATGCAGCCGTTACTCGATCAATATTTAGCAGATAAGATTACTGCGACTGAGTTGCGCGAACAGTCAGAATTTGACAAACGCTGGGGCTATCCGTGGGCATACTATCTACCGATCCTAGAATTTGCCAAGGCTAATCGTTTACCTGTGATTGCCCTAAATACACCTGGAGAAATCGCGCGAAAGGTTGCGAGACAAGGGCTGGAGAGCCTGACTAGCGACGAGCTTAAGTCAATCCCCCCGCTGACTGAGATCGATCGCAGTAATGCTAAGTATCAGGAGATGATTTTGGCTAGTTATCAGCAACATGCCGGAATTGTCTCAATTGCTAGCAAAAGTTTCGATAGATTTTACACCGCCCAACTAATATGGGATGAGACAATGGCGGCAAATACGGCTAATTTTGCTAAACAGAATCCCAATTATCAAACGATCGTTTTAGCTGGTAGCTCCCACATTATCTATGGCTATGGTATTCCCGATCGAGTATTACGACGATTAAACCAACCAAAGTCAACCCAAAAAACAGTATTACTTAATCTCGATCGAGACTTACAACAGCCAGAATTAGCCGATTTTATCTGGAATAAAAATTAAAAATCCCAGTAAATTTATTTCTTACACTAAAAACTCAATAGTCTCCTAAAGTTACTAAATTGTTAAATAATTTGTGCGATTTAGCAACAACAACTGTTATGATGATATATCGATCTCCCGCCAAAATATATCATGTTTCCTGACAATTCTCCCAGTGATGGTTCTAGCGAACTGCCCATTTCCAATCAGCCATCGAGACAAGGAGATATTGTCGAAATTGATATCACCGATGTCAACGATAGTGGCGAAGGAGTTGGACGCGCGGGAGATCGAGTCGTATTTGTCCCCGATACAGTCACAGGAGATCGAGTCGTGGCTCGACTAGTCACCGTCAAACGGCAGTATTCACATGGAAAACTACTCGAAGTTTTGACTGCTTCACCGCACCGAGTCCGCCCTAGCTGCATCGTCGCGGACAAATGTGGCGGTTGTCAGTTGCAGCATATTGACTATGACTACCAATTAATCGCCAAAGAAAATCAGGTGTTGCAAGCACTCAAGCGGATTGGTAAATTCACCGCACCGCCCGTCGCCCCCATTGTCGGCGCACAGGGGAATTTTGCCTACCGGAATAAAGTCACCTATCCCTTGGGCGTAAGCGACTCAGGTAGTGTCAAAGCGGGTTACTATCGCAAAGGTACCCATCAAATCGTCAATCTCAATCAGTGCCCCGTCCAAGATGAGCGGTTGAATCCACTTCTGGCTGAAATCAAGCAAGATATCCAAGATCGGGGCTGGCAAATATATCAACCAGAAAGTAAAGGAGCCAGAGAACCAGGCTTGCGCCGCACTGGGGTACAAATCATCGTCAGTCAGTATCAAGAGGAAGAACTTACTGTCACGGGTATTCCCAAGCCTAAACTGCGTAATCGTCCCACTATTACCAAAGTTACAGATATCCCCGATCACCGCCCTAAATTTCGCCATCTGCTGATGCGAATCGGTCGGCGGACAGGCGAAATCCTGCTAACCTTAGTCGTCACCGATTTTGATATTCCCGACATCGAGGGACAAGCACAGCGGTGGATGCAACGCTATCCTATGCTCGTCGGAGTCTGTCTCAACCTCAATAGTCAATCTACCAATAATATCTTCGGTACCGAAACTCGCTGTATTGCAGGGCGCGATTATGTCTGCGAGACTTTTGGTAATTTACAATTTCAGCTCAAAGGTGATACTTTCTTTCAGATCTATACCGAGCAAGCTGAAACAGTGCTGAACATGATTATTGATCGAGCCAAGTTCACAGGCGAAGAAACCCTGATCGATGCCTACTGTGGGATTGGGACTTTTACCCTCCCATTGTCAAAACGAGTCAAGAAAGTAATTGGACTAGAAGTCCACGCTGCGTCAGTAGTGCAAGCTCGATCAAATGCAAGGCTCAATAGTATTAATAACATCGAATTTCGGACTGGAGCAGTGGAAGAACTATTGCCAGAAATTGACGTTCAAGCAGATGTTGTCCTACTAGATCCACCTCGAACTGGATGCGATCAAGCTGTCCTCGATGCCCTCACTGCCATGCAACCAGCGCAGATTATCTACATCAGTTGCAAACCCGCAACCCTCGCCAGAGATCTCCAAATCCTCTGCGAACAAGGCAACTATCAGCTCACCCACGTCCAACCCGCTGATTTCTTCCCTCAAACCTCTCACGTCGAATGCGTCGCCTTCCTAACCAGAGGCGAAGCTCCAGCTTAATTAATTGATCATCGCGCTCAAAAATGCTTAGAGATTGGGACAATTTATGAATTGTCCCGATCTAAATTTGCGTGTGTTGGGTTGTCTCCTGACGGAGAGGCTTCGTCAACATTCTTCTGCTTGGTGCGTTTCCATGGTCGGGAAACCCGACCGGAACGCATCCGCAACCCAACCTACATATCTAATTAAAAGCCGTTACGACCCCAAACAACCATCGAAATCGACCAAGTAAATAGTACTAATAGTGAAACCCAGCCTAGTGTGAGGATATCCATAGCTTTATTTAGAATAATATTTTTATACCTGCAACTATCATAATCTTTTCCTGGCATAGTTAGCAAACAACCTGAGTTAACGCTCGTGCAGTGCTAATCCCCCGCTAACTGCTGCACCTTCACTAATAATTCCTGGCTCAACTTAGCAAAGGCTTTAGAACCAGCAGAGCCAGGATTCTCGATCACCACAGGCTGAAAACTATCGATCGCCTTGGCTACATTTACATCCATTGGAATTCGATTTTGAAATATTTTAGCAGCTTCAAAATCTTGGGTTACTCGCTGCATGACTTGCTCATAATAACGAGCAAATAGTGTGCTACCAGATAGAATGAAGACGATACCTAACAAACTACTCTCTAGACAATTTTTATCACCTTCATGTGTTGCTCTTAGCTTGGCAATCCGGCGTTCTAATAGTTGCATCCCAACTAAAGATAATGGCTCTGGACGAGCTGGCATCAGATAGAAATGACTAGCCATAATCCCGCTTCTGGTCAGAAGATTGTATCCAGGAGCGCAGTCAAGAATGATAAAATCATAATCATCAATAACTGGAGCTAAAATATTCTTGATCAAACAACCTTCGAATTCATTCCAGACATCGACAAAATCTATATAAGGATTTTCGACTGTTTCTTGATGGAGTTTCTCAGATACTAAAAATTCATCGTAAATATCAATATCTCCAGCCAATAAATCTAAGCCTTTGACCCAACATACATCCTTAGTAATTAGATCTTTTGTTTCAAATTTATATCGACTACTTGGTTTGAGAACTTTAGCGATCAAATAGCTAATTGTTTTCTTTTCGCGGCGAATTCTGGCAAAATCTTGAGGTGTGACTAGGCTCAAAGTCGCACTAATTTGGGTGTCTAGATCAACAACTAAGACGCGCTTGCCATGTAGCTTGGCTAGACAAGCTGCTAAATTGACGGTGAGGGTGGTTTTGCCGACACCTCCTTTCATATTGACAGTGGCAATGACGATTCCCATGATGTATCTAAAACAGCTCTCTGACTTCTGTGTGAGGTACGGATTCGATCCGCGACCGCTACATATAATAGTCGGTTTCGATCGCATTGAGGTCGAATTGAAACGTTATGATAGATTTTAATCAAGTTCGATCGATGATTCCTGTTGCTGGGGCTTCTGACCTGTACCGTCTATGAGCAATTTTTGTTCTAGCTCTACTTGCTCTAGTTCAACGACTTCAACTTCAACCAGTGGTGCGTTGACGGATTGTGGGAGTCTCAGGGGTAATACTAATGGTTGCTCTGGGATGACCAGAGCTTGTTCGAGCCAATAGCTAGCGGTGGGAATAGTCCGTTCTAAATCTTCCAATGGGCGGGGAATGACCATGATCGATCTCAGTTCGCCAATACTCTCGGCTGCTGACATGCCAGCATCGAGGGCAAAGGTAACATTGGAGACAGTCCCCCGAATAATCGCGGTACAGAAACCAGCTCCAGTTTTTTCATAGCCAGCAACATGGACATCAGCCGTCTTGAGCATGGCATCCATCGCTCCAACCATTGGCGGAAACCCACGAGTTTCGAGTAGTCCAATTGCTAGATTGGTCAGCTTACTTTTGCCGACTACTTGCGCCAACATTCGATCGCTAATCGGCAATACTGCACTAAGATTTGGCGAAGGGCGAGAAATTACGGACTGATAAATTAATTCACCCATCTGTGCGGCGATCTCTGCACCTGCGGACACCGCTAATCTGACATCGGGAAATCTGCCCCGAATTACCGCAGTACAATATCCACCACCAATTTTTTCATAGCCAACCAAGGTAACATCAGCAGATTTGATCATCATATCTGCTGTTCCCACCATCGCCGGAAAGCTCCGAGTGGATATTAACCCGATGGCACTTTCGGCGTGAATGTTGGACATTTCGATTAATTGATAGTTGATAGTTGATAGTTGATAGTTAAAAATCTAGTGAATCTTCGACTACCAACTTGCTACAGTTAATCTTTTTATTTGATCGATCTTTCAGCAAAGAGACTACCCAAAAAGCTATTACTAATAGCTAGCTAATCCTACCTTCAACTTGGTCGCGGAATTCTTGGACTTCTTCAGTATAGCCAATTGGCAGAATTCGCTCAACGTTTGGATGGGGACGGGGGATGATCACCCAAGATTCTAAGGTACCACCATAGACTTTTTCAACTACGTCGATACCCGCTGCCATTGCTTGTTTGACTTCCGAAACGTCTCCACGCACGTTGACGGTAAATCTAGCACTACCAGCTCGCAGGTAGCCGACTAAGGTGACACGTCCTGCCTTGAGCATCGCATCAGCAGCAGCCAGGACAGCCGGAAATCCCTTGGTTTCGATCGAACCAACTGCCTGTTGAGAAC
>JAJAYU010000372.1 GCA_026786125.1 Chamaesiphon sp. | reverse complement strand
CCCCGAATTTGGAACAATTCGGAAGTCGCATTTGTGACTCAAATGGGCAACCATTTAGGAGCGGCACTCCAACAAGCAGAACTACTAGAAATCACCCAAAACAAAGCCAGTCGTGTCCCCATGATGGAAGAACAACAACAAACCCTAGCGGGGGTAATTGGTAAAATTCGGGAGTCATTAGATTTGAACCATATTTTTGCCGCTACCACTCTCGAAGTACGCGACTTTATGAGTGCCGATCGAGTGGGAATTTTTCGCTTCGATCCCGAATCCAATTACGATCTAGGTGAGTTCGTATCGGAAGATGTCAATCCGATCTACTCATCAGCATTAGCGATAAAAATTAAAGATCATTGTTTTGGAGATCACTTTGCCATCCATTATAATGCCGGACGAGTTCAGGCAGTTGCAGATATTTATGATGCGGGATTATCATCCTGTCATATTGATATCCTATCCCAGTTTGAGGTGCGGGCTAATTTGATTATCCCATTACGATTAAAGGATAATTTATGGGGACTTTTATGCATTCATCAATGCGCTCATCCCCGCGAGTGGCAAGAGTGGGAAATTGATTTCGTCAAACAAATTGCCAATCATATTGGAGTGGCACTATATCAAGCCCAATTGCTGGAAAATGCCAAGGAAGCAGAACGATTAGCGGATGAGGCAAATCAAGCAAAAAGTGAGTTTCTCGCTGTGATGAGCCACGAATTACGCACACCGCTGAATGCAATTTTGGGTTTATCAGAAGGTTTGCAGGAGAGTATTTATGGTGAATTAAATTCACTGCAACAAACATCGATCGCCACGATCGAACAAAGTGGACAACACCTATTAGATTTGATTACCGAAATCTTAGATCTCGCCAAAATTGAGTCCGGCAATTTAGAACTTCATCTAGTTCCTACGTCAGTTTCCCAGCTTTGCAACTCTAGCTTAGCCTTTGTCCGCCAACTCGCACTAGAGAAAAATATTCAGATCGAAACTCAAATCCTCCCCGACGAAGACGAAATTTTGATCGATGAATTGCGCGTGCGACAAATGTTGATCAATCTTCTCAATAACGCTGTTAAATTCACCCCAACTGGCGGTAAAGTAACTCTATTCGTCAATCGTGATTTAGATCGATCAATTCTTCAATTCAAAGTAATCGATACAGGCATCGGCATCGCCCAAGAAAATATGCCTAAACTGTTCCAATCCTTCGTCCAAATTGATAGCAGCCTCAGCCGTCAATACAACGGTACCGGATTGGGTTTAGCCTTAGTGAAAAGATTAGTAGAAGCCCAAAACGGCAATATTATCGTTACTAGTACGCCAGGACAAGGAAGCTGTTTTACCATCACTTTACCCTATATTCCTGTCTGTTCTTTACCGTCAATTGCAGCACCCACTCGATCGAATCCACCAATAGCTCGACAAATTATAGAGCCTAATCATTCGACCCAAACTTCCCAATTATCCACCCCGATCGCCAATTATCCCGAAAGTGAAAGTCGCGTACCCAAAGAAATTGCCGAGCAGCTATTGATCGATCCACCAGCCTCAATCTCAGCCACACCTTTAACATCAAATTCACGTCAACAGCCGCTAATTCTCCTGGCAGAAGACAATAAAACTAACGTCGAAACCTTCTCCCTCTATTTAAGCCATTCTGGTTATGACATCATAGTTGCCAGAGATGGCCTCGAAGTAATTAACCTCGCCCAATCTCATCAACCAGATCTGATTTTAATGGATATTCAAATGCCCGGAATGGATGGATTAACTGCGATCAATAAAATTCGCCACATCCCCGAAATTATGCACACTCCGATTATCGCCCTCACCGCTCTGGCGATGCCAGGAGATCGAGAAAAATGTCTTGCCAGCGGCGCGAATGAGTACCTATCCAAACCAGCAAAACTCAAACAACTCCGCCAAACGATCCAAAAATTAATCGGCTCTCATCTAGCTGAAGTTTAGACTAAACGACCAAGTTGAACCGATCCACACTTGTTGAGCAAGTGTGGATCGGTTCAATTGTCTCTGGTACGCTACGGGATAAAGCAACTGTATAATAGTGGGTCTAATCGGTCTGAGATATTCTTGCGATTAAACAAGACATTCATAATTTAAACCCGCTCTCCTCATGACTCAAACGCCCCTCTCACCCAGCCAAAATCGTCAGTCAACCCAGCAACCAGACAGTCTCGGTCGGTTTGGTAAGTTTGGGGGAAAATATGTGCCAGAAACGCTGATGCCAGCACTACTGGAGTTTGAAGCCGACTACTATCGACATACCAAAGATCCAGAATTCCAGCAGCAACTGGATGGACTGCTCAAGGATTATGTCGGTAGACCTAGCCCGCTGTACTTCGCCGAACGTCTAACGGAGCGTTATGCTCGTCCTGATGGCACTGGTGCCCAGATTTACCTCAAGCGCGAAGATTTAAACCATACAGGTGCTCATAAAATAAACAACGCCCTCGCCCAAGTGTTACTAGCCAAGCGGATGGGCAAGCAACGGGTAATTGCCGAAACTGGTGCGGGGCAACATGGAGTTGCAACAGCTACAGCTTGCGCTCGGTTTGGGCTAGATTGTGTGATCTTCATGGGCGTTCAAGATATGGAACGCCAAGAGCTAAATGTATTTCGGATGCGGTTATTGGGTGCCCAGGTACATCCAGTCTCAGCCGGAACTGGCACGCTCAAAGATGCCACCTCCGAAGCGATTCGGGATTGGGTAACTAATGTCGAAACAACCCACTACATTCTTGGATCTGTGGCGGGGCCTCATCCATACCCAATGATCGTCCGTGATTTTCATGCGATTATCGGGCGGGAAACTCGCGAACAAGCGATCAAAAAGTGGAACGGTTTACCCGATATTCTCCTGGCTTGTATTGGTGGTGGTTCTAATGCAATGGGACTATTTCACGAATTTGTGAATGAGCCGTCTGTACGCCTGATTGGGGTCGAAGCAGCGGGTGAAGGTGTGGAAACTGATAAACATGCGGCAACCCTGACCAAGGGTCGTCCAGGTGTCTTACACGGTGCAATGAGCTATCTATTGCAGGACGATGATGGTCAAGTGACGGAAGCGCATTCGATTAGTGCTGGATTGGACTATCCTGGTGTAGGCCCCGAACATAGCTATTTCAAGGATATGGGACGAGCCGAGTATTACAGTGTGACTGATGCTGAAGCTTTGACTGCCTTCCAGTTACTCTCCCAGTTAGAGGGTATCATACCTGCGCTGGAAACATCCCACGCGATCGCTTATCTAGAAACTCTCTGTCCACAGCTTACTGGTAATCCCAAGATTGTGATTAATTGTTCGGGACGTGGTGATAAGGATGTTCAGACTGTTGCTAAAGTTTTGAAGTTTTAGTGAACAGTGAACAGTGAACAGTGAACAGTGGGCAGTGAACAGTGAACAGTGGGCAGTGAACAGTGAACAGTGAACAGTTGAGAGTAAGATTGGTAAATGTTGATTTTTTAGTATACAAATGGGTTCACCATTAAAAGATAAATCATTTGCTTTTGCCATCAGAATCGTTAATCTGTACAAGTATCTGTGCTTGGACAAGAAAGAGTATGTTTTGTCCGAGCAACTGCTCCGATCTGGGACAGCTATTGGTGCGTTGGTTCGAGAAGCAGAATATGGTGAAAGCAAACCTGACTTTATTCTTAAACTGGCAATTGCTCTCAAAGAAGCTAATGAAACTGAATACTGGAT
>JAJAYU010000371.1 GCA_026786125.1 Chamaesiphon sp. | reverse complement strand
TGCGCCACGATCGATCTCTCCTTAACCTTGTACTGTTTCTATTGTGTCCTGTCTTGCCTTACTATTGGGCAGGAATAATCTCCCTATGCATTACCGCAGGCAGAATATCTTACCATACTGTCCTGTCACCAATGGGATCGCGGACGATGATTAATTGCTTTAATTGTCGTCAGCAATCAAGAGCTAAACTAGATAGCTCTAGAGATGTTGGCTTTCCTTTGTCAACCCAGCCTACCAGCTTACAGCCCTAATTCCCGATATCTGGCTTGCAAGTCGCGGATCGTGAAGATTGTCTCGAAATGCAATCCTTGGGCAGCATAAAATTCAGCACCACCTTGTTCTCGATCGACTAATGTTAGCACTCGATCAACTACATAACCTGCTGCTCTAAGTCTCTCAACGGCTTTCATCGCCGATTGTCCAGTTGTGACAACATCTTCTAATACAACTACCTTTGCGCCTGGTTTGAGGGTTGCACCTTCGATGTAGGCTTGAGTACCGTGTCCTTTAGCTTCTTTACGGATAATTAGGGCGGGAATAGATTTACCTTCATACACAGATACCACGCTTACGCCTGCGACGATCGGATCTGCGCCTAGGGTTAAGCCTGCAACCGCATCGGTATCTGCGGGTAACATCGAGAGCAAAATGCGGGATGTGGCTACAGCTCCTTCTGGGTGGAGTGTGACTTGTTTACCGTTGATATAATAGGTACTTTTTTGACCAGATGATAGGGTAAAATCACCTTCTTTATAAGCCAACTGACAGAGCAAATCTAGTAGATACTGCCGTAAAGTAGTTAGATCGATCGTTGAATAGGGAATATTGCTAAGAGGTGACTGCATAATTTAGGTGTTAGGTGGACGACTGGAGCACAAGGATACTGGTGAAATAAGATTTGGAACTCTATTCCCAACTATTCACTATCCACTATCCACTATCCACTTTCAACAATTGTTCCTGATTTGGTCATCAACTAGTTGAATAAAGTAAATAAGTGATGTAGAGGTTAAACCATGATCGATTTCAAGACTATCAGTTGTGTAGCTCTAGCTGCTGTTGCGGCTAGCTGTTTTGCACCCAAAGTACAGGCAGAGACTGTTGCAGAGGCTATGAACAAAGCTATCTTCAACGAATCAGGCGATATTTATCGGAATGCAGGGATTGATCGTCAAGCAACGCTATTATTTGGACTGAGCTATCCTGACAAGGAATATCTCGGTGATGCTCAATCGATCGGTAGAATTTATAATGATGCACTCCGTCAACGTGGCAGTGAGCCAGTTCGTACCACTGATTTACCCAATCCATTCACTGAATCTCTGTTAACTAGTCCTCCGAAGAACTAGGCGAGTGTGGGGGTGTGGGTATGTAGGAGTAAGATTCGATCATATCCCAATCCCCCTGTCCCCCAGTCCCCCAGTCCCCCTCATCCCCGCATATTCATTCTCGCCCTAACGATCTTAATTTCCTCATAACTGTAGTCATCACCTAGATGTACCTTAATTGGTGTGAGGCGTTCAGCTCCGACGACAGCGATTGCTTGTTCGATCGCAGTGGCTTTTTCGGGTGCTACGATTTGATCGATCTTTACTTCGTAGCCGCATTCCATTAATTTCAAGAGATGATCGAAGATCGTGTTTTCCCGCATCGATCTTTTTTCAGCGATTTCCGCGAGGCTCATACCCCGTTGGTAGAAGTCTAGGGTTTCTAAGTGGGTGTGGGATACATCACTTTTTCTAGCGCGAGGAGCGGGCATCGGTGGGGTGGGATCGGATTCGGTGAGGACGGACAAGCCAGATTCGGCTCTGAAGGCTCTAATTTCACCTGTGAACATTTCCCCATATTGAGCCAGTTTGCGTGCCCCTACACCAGATATTTGGGCGAATTGGGAGAGGGTTTGGGGTTGCTGTTGAGCCATTAGTCTCAGGCTGGAATCAGCAAAGATCACATAGGGCGGTACTTTATTTGCATCGGCGTATTGTTTCCGCAGCTTTTGGAGCCGACTGTAGAGAAATTGAATTTCAGCCGTATTGGTGGTGATATCGCTAGTTTCCACTGTCGGGGGAGCTAGATCGATCGCAATTTCGACTTTGCGTTTACCAGTGAGGATTTCCCAGCTTAGTGCATTCATTGTCAGCACGGAATAACCATCGCTGGTTTCATCGACTAATCCTTGATGGAGTAATGATCTGCCCAAGGTGCGCCATTCATTCTGGGTGCGATCTTTGCCGATGCCATAAGTGGACATGGTGTCATGTCCATTTTTGAGGACTTTATCATTTTTCGAGCCGCGCAACACATCGATGGTATGCGCTAATCCAAAATTTCGTCCTTGCTTCCCAAATCTAGCGACGCAGGATAATAATTTCTGGGATTCGATTGTCCAGTCAGAAATCGGGCGGGGATGTTTACAGTTATCGCAGTTGTCACAATTACCTGGGAAGCTTTCACCAAAGTAGCCAAGCTGAATAATCCGGCGGCATTCACTAGCTTCGGCATAATTAATCACCCGCCGTAATTGTTGTTTAGCAATTAGCTGTTCTTCTTCGAGTGCGAGTCCAGTTTCTCGATCAACTTTTTGGGCAATGAGATACTCGATTGTCTTGATATCACCTAATCCAAAATACAGGGTGCAATGGGATGGTTCGCCATCTCGTCCAGCCCGTCCCGATTCTTGATAATAACCTTCGATATTTCGCGGTAGATCGTAGTGAATTACAAACCGCACATCGGGTTTATTAATCCCCATCCCAAAGGCAACGGTGGCAATCATAATTTGCACATCATCACGGATAAAACTATTCTGATTATTAGTTCTGGTTTGACTATCTAATCCAGCATGATAAGGTAGAACTTTAATCCCATCATGACTAAGTTTTGCGGTGAGTTCATCTACTTTCTTGCGACTCAAACAGTAGATAATTCCTGAACCTTCTGACTGTTTAACTTGAGCTAATAATTCTTTATATGGCGTGGTACTTTTCCGGCGCACTTCATAATATAAATTTGGGCGATTGAAGCTCGCAACATGGACATCTGGATCTTGGAGATCTAGCTGTTTGATGATATCCTGGCGCACGCGATCGGTTGCAGTTGCCGTCAATCCTAGCCAGGGTACCTTGGGAAAATAGTGGCGTAATTGAGATAATTTACGATAGTCTGGTCGGAAATCATGACCCCATTCTGAGACACAATGAGCCTCATCGATCGCAAATCCAGCAATCCCCACTTCTTGATGTAAATCCACCAGAAAGTTGCTAATAAACTCCTGATTCAATCGTTCGGGCGCGAGGTATAAAAGTTTAATTTCACCATTATAAATAGCCGCTGCTCTTTCTCTTCTTTCTTCCGTGGTAATACTACTATTTAAAAACGTAGCTGAAATCCCATTATCTGCTAGTTGTTGGACTTGATCTTGCATCAAGGCAATCAACGGCGATACAACGATCGTTACACCCTGTTTTAGTAATGCTGGTAACTGAAAACACAGGGACTTACCACCACCAGTCGGCATGATCACTAATAAGTCACGATTGGCTAATGCCGTCGTAATAATTTCCCGTTGTCCCGATCGAAATTCATCATACCCAAAGTAATGCTTTAATGCTTGTTCGATGTTAGTTAATTGAGTCGCGGCAAGCATAGGAGGGGAAGGGGATAGAGAATAGGGTATAGGGAATAGGGGGAAGGG
>JAJAYU010000370.1 GCA_026786125.1 Chamaesiphon sp. | reverse complement strand
GCCCAGATCGTTGGGATTGCCTTGATAACCATCCACAAAATCCCAAATGTAAATCGGGCGATTTCCTTGCTGTTGGGCAACTTTAGCGATCGAGCCTTCGACTCGTTCTTCTTCGCTAGTGGGAATATAGATTAGCGGCGATCTCGCCCGTAGTAGTAATTCAAATTCTGTACTAAAGGTCATATTCGAGGTTCAGAATTTCTCAGCAGCGACTTGATTATGTTTCCTATAGCTTATCCGATTATCACAAAAGTCTACGAACTAAGTAATTTTTAGGATATTGCTGCTGTTGGATACAATTATAAGCAAGATGATTATTTACTAATTATGTCAGAAGAACGTTTTGATCGCCTTGAAAATCAGTTAGTACAAGTTATTCAAGGCATGACAGTCATGCAGCAGAACATGACAACCATGCAGCAAAATATAGTAGACATCCAACAAAATATGGCGACTAAACAGGATTTAGCTCTGGTACAGCGAACTGTTAGCGACATTCGGACAGATATTGCTGTTTTGAGCGAACGTGTAGATAATCTGGAAGTAACAACACGAATCGGGATTCGGGACTCAATCCGTAATCAAAGATCGATGATTAATAATCTTAATTACGATCTCGCTAATCAGGAATGTGGATCAACTCGTTTACGCAGTCGTGTTGAGCGATTAGAAGACATCAACAACTCGATTGAACCTGAAGCATAAAGATGTTTTGAGATCGAGATGGATTGTTCTGGCAAGCCTACGATAGTTTATTCCCGATCAATCCGAGCACAAACCCTTATAATTAGGTCTGCTAGTCACGAACGCTTCAAAAACTGAGATGGTTAACTTAAATCCGACTTCTTCCTTTAGTATCTCCATGCACTTGGAAGTGCCCAATCGATCGGGTATGCTGGCAAGCATCGCTCAGGGTATCGCGTCTGTCGGCGGCAATATCAGCTCTCTCGATATTACCGAGCAAACGCGAGTACTATCACAGATCGATGTTACTGTTGATGCGACTAGTACCGAGCATGGCGATCAAATTGTTGAAGTAGTCAAATCGATTCCTGAAGTGCGGTTGACCAGCACATTCGATCGAACTATGCAGCTGCATCGCGGTGGTAAAATTCGGATGGAGAGCAAGATTCCCCTTACCCGTCAGTCAGATTTGGCGATGGCGTATACGCCAGGGGTAGGGCGGGTGTGTATGGCAATCGCCAATCAACCAGAACGAGTTTATGAATTGACAATTAAGTGTAATACTGTAGCAATCGTCTCCGATGGTAGTGCGGTATTAGGTTTGGGGAATTTAGGCGCAGCAGCTTCGATGCCTGTGATGGAAGGCAAAGCGATGTTATTTAAGGAATTTGCTGGACTTGACGCATTCCCAATTTGCTTAGATACCCAAGATACCGAAGAAATCATCAAAACTGTCAAACATCTCGCCCCTGTATTTGGCGGGATCAACCTGGAAGATATTGCCGCACCACGTTGCTTTGAAATCGAAGCGCGGTTGCGAGCAGAACTAGATATTCCGGTATTTCACGACGATCAACATGGTACCGCGATCGTCACCCTAGCGGCTCTGATGAATTCGCTCAAACTGGTCAAAAAATCTCTCGATACGGTCAAAATTACCATTAATGGTGCAGGCGCGGCGGGGATTGCGATCGCTAAATTATTTACCACTGCTGGAGTCAAACATATCTGTATCTGTGACTCCAAAGGAATCATCTCCACCAGTCGCACTGATTTAAACCCCGAAAAACTAGAATTTGCTGTCGCTCAAACGGGTACTCTCGCTGACGCAATGGTGGGAGCGGATGTCTTCCTCGGAGTCAGCGCACCTGGTGTTGTCAGTGTTGAAATGGTCAAATCGATGGCAAAAGATGCAATTGTCTTTGCAATGGCGAATCCAATTCCCGAAATCCAACCTGAATTAGTCAGCAATGATGTGGCGGTAATGGCAACCGGACGCAGTGATTATCCCAATCAAATCAATAACGTCCTGGCTTTCCCTGGTGTGTTTCGCGGCGCGATCGATTGTCGTGCTAGTGAGATTAGCATTAATATGTGCCTAGAAGCTGCTAAAGCGATTGCTTCTCTGATCAATCCCAATGAACTGAACCGCGAGTATATTGTCCCTTCGGTATTCGACAAACGGGTAGCTACTGCGGTAGCTTCGGCGGTGCAAAAGGCGGCGCGGGAGGAGGGGATTGCGAAGTATTAAGGTGCTAAATCATGAGAGAATAGAAGGCTATTAGCTAAAATCTGACAATCAAAAATATAGGTATTTTAAGCACATGCAAGTAGGCGATCGCGTTCGTGTCAGTACATCCGTAGTTATTTATCACCACCCCAAAAATCGCGGTCAAGCTGTCGATATTCACAACCAAGAGGGGACGATCGATAAAATTGCTACGGAATGGAAGGGTCGCCCTGTGAGTGCCAATTTCCCACTATTGGTCAAGTTTGACAATGATAAGCTCCGAGCACACATGCGCGAAGATGAGATCGAAGTGATTTAATTCTAGCTAATGAGCAAATGCTATTTACTAATAAATCTGGCACTTAATCCTTTGAGTGTCATATTTTCTTTGATTTCATCATGGGGAATAAGTGTATAACACCAAGGTTTACCGCCATTACTTTGATTGTAATCTG
>JAJAYU010000369.1 GCA_026786125.1 Chamaesiphon sp. | reverse complement strand
ATTGATAATTGATAATTGATAGATCTGTAGGTTGGGTTGAAGAATGTTGGCGGAGCCTTTCGGAACGAAACAACCCAACACACTTAACCGA
This sequence comes from Chamaesiphon sp., assembly GCA_026786125.1. Lineage (GTDB taxonomy): Bacteria > Cyanobacteriota > Cyanobacteriia > Cyanobacteriales > Chamaesiphonaceae > Chamaesiphon. The sequence continues at coordinate 7,321 of JAJAYU010000369.1, read as the reverse complement.
GAAGCATAAGTTCACTCTTCACTCTGGCGTTGACGGACGTATCCGGCAATGCCGCGTTGAGAACTTTTGATAAAGTCGCAAATTTCGGTGACTAGGACTGAATCAAATTCTGTTTCTAACCTAACTAAAGCTTCTGGAATGAGTAGATTGGACTGATATAAGATTTTGAAGGCGCGTTTGAGCGTTAATCTTTCTGCTGAGGTAAACCCAGCGCGACGCAATCCGACACTATTCAAGCCCATCACTTTATTTAACGTCGTGCTCCGCGTCATACAAAATGGCGGGATGTCTTTGTGTGCTGCCGAACCACCAGCCATCATTACTAATCGCCCAACTCTGGCAAATTGATGCACTAAACAGTTGCCACTGATGAATGCCCGATCTCCTACTTCGACGTAGCCCGCTAATAGTGCGCCATTGGCGACGATTACATCGTTACCGAGCTGGACGTTGTGGGCGAGGTGGCTGTATGCCATTAATAGGCAGTTATTACCTACAGTAGTCTTGGTGCCTGGTTTCGTGCCCCGATGAATGGTTACGCCTTCTCTGAGGGTACAACCATCACCAACTTTGACATAGCTTGGCTCATCTTTGTAAGCCACGTCTTGGGGAGTATCACCCAGGACAACATTACTATGAAGATGACAATTTTGACCGATCGAGGTGTACGGTAAGAGAGTGACATGGGCATCCAAAATACAATTGTCCCCAATTTCTACATCATGTCGAATGTAGCAAAATGGACCGATCGAGACATTAGCACCAATCTTAGCACCAGACTCGATCACAGCCGTTGGATGTATCTGCATAGATGGTGAACCGTAACTATCAACTATTAATTACTTGTACTGAGCGTAGCCGTTGGCGCAGCCTCTCCGCAAGGAGAAGTATCAATTATCAATTAATTACCGATTGCTAGCTTCCATCTCTTTGGAGGCGCGATAAGCATCCTTCATTCTGCCAAAGTTGACTTTAAATTCAGCCACCCCCAGCAGACTACCTTTGCTATCCTCTTCCTCATCCCAACAAGCGGAGAGAATCCCATAGGTTAATCCCAGTACGCTCAAACCCAAACAACCCATGCTCAACAGCAGCACAACTGTATTGGGCAGTCTAAACCAGTGATTGACGATCGCCAAGTAACCGATAATAAAGATTGACATCCCCATGAGTACCGGAATGCCGCAGAATACCAGCACCCGCCGAATCATCCGTTGACTGACAACTTCCGGAATAAAGCCAGAACCCTGCTCTACCACTGCTGGCGATGGGATCTTTGGCTTCACAATTGTTGTCCCTTTTTGCGCGGCTGGTTTCCGCTGTTTGTGATTATTCTTCGGCTCGAATGGTACCGACGGGCGGGGATTCTTAGCAGGCATAATTACTCAGATGTTGGCGAACAGGTTAAGTATCTGTTAATAACCTAAAATACTCTCTAGCTACTAGCCACTAGTCACTACTTTCAAGTCACTAGCCACTAGTTACTATGCTTAAGTCACTATTTAACGCGACGAATACCAAGGCTATCGGCGAGATTTTGGTAACGTTGAACGCTTTCATTGTTGATGAACGCCAATAAGCGTTTGCGTTGTCCGATCATTTTCAGCAAGCCTCGGCGAGACGCATGATCGCTTTTGTTAGCTTTGAGGTGTTCGCTGAGGCGGGTGATTCTTTCAGTTAGCATGGCGACTTGCAGATCGGATGAACCTGTATCGGTTGCGTGCAACTGATGGGCGGACATGATTTCTTGTTTGCGTGCTTGGGTTAGGGTCATGAATACTGGAAATTTTGATTAAATTTTGCAACTTACTATTTTAGCATTTAACCGTTGATTTTGACTAGAATGAGAGCATAAAGATCAGAAATTAAGGGAAGATATGTCAACACTGGCGGCGATTGGCGTTTTAGCATTATTAATTTTCGTGCATGAGTTGGGGCACTTTTCGGCAGCGAGACTACAGGGAATATATGCCAATAAATTCTCAATCGGGTTTGGACCAATCTTATTAAAATATCAGGGTAAGCAGACTGAGTACTCCTTACGAGCATTACCACTAGGTGGTTTCGTCGGATTTCCCGATGACGATCCTGAGAGCGATATTCCCCCAACGGATCCTAATTTACTCAGCAATCGACCGATTCTCGATCGAGCGATCGTCATCAGTGCGGGTGTAATTGCCAACCTTATTTTCGCCTACTTCTTGCTGGTAGTCCAGGTCAGCGTCGCTGGATTTCAACAAATCGATTATCATCCTGGTGTCACTGTCGCTGGAATTGCCAACACATTGAGTACTGCGGCTGATAAAGCCGGAATTCAGGCTAACGATGTTGTTTTGGCAGTAGATCAACAGATCCTTGGGGAAGGTAAGCCAGCAATTGTCAAACTAATGGCAGAGATTCAAACCCATCCTAATTTACCAATTACTTTTCAGGTCAAGCGCGGTGAAAAAACATTGGATATCCAAGTTACCCCCGATGCGACTCCCGATGGTAAGGGGCAAATTGGCGTTAAGCTGGTGCCTAATGCGGATATTATTATCGATCGATCGATTAATTTGATCGATGCCCTCAAAAAAGGAGCTGCTGAATTTGAACGAGTAATCGTCCTAACTGTTCAAGGATTATCGCAATTAGTTACTAACTTTGGTGAAACGGCAAATCAAATTGCGGGGCCGATTAAAATCGTCGAAATCGGCTCAAGTATTGCTGAGAATAATGCCACTGGACTACTGCAATTTGGGGCACTGATCAGTGTCAATTTAGCCGTAATGAATATTTTGCCATTACCTGCTTTAGATGGCGGTCAACTGGCATTTTTATTGCTTGAAGGATTGTTGGGTAAACCATTACCGATGAAAATTCAAGAGACTGTGATGCAAACTGGTCTATTTTTACTGCTAGGATTGGGAGTATTTCTGGTGATTCGCGATACAGCGAATCTCTCCAGTGTTCAGCAATTCTTTAAATAGATCGATGGCCAAAAATAATTACGATCCAGTTGGTACGCTCAGTATTGGGAATGTTGTCACCACTAGCATTACTTTATACAAATCCAACTTCAAACGTTATTTTCAAGTATCATTGCGAGCAACTGGTTGGTTGCTCGCAATCTTGCTAGTAATTCTAGTTGCCGGATTGATTGGTGGCGGATTGTATGCCGTCACAAATTCCTCGCTAGTAGCGATTCCAGTTGTGATTGGGTGGATCGTGGGCACTTTATATTGTTCGGCTAAATATGCCACAGATCGAGCTGTGATTTGTCGATTAGCCTATCAGGAACTGATCGATGCACCAGAAACTGTTGCTGTTGCCACGCAGCAATTAATACCCCGAACTTGGGGATTTCTGAGACTTAATTGGTTGGTTAGCCTGTACATCTCTTTGGTTGCTGTTATTGCTTCTTTTGTCTTAATAATTGCCGTGTTGATTGTTGCTGCTGCGATCATCTATGGACTCAAATTACCGATTGAAAATCCTGTTACCATCATCAGCATCGCTCTAGCCGTTATCGGTGCATTGTTCTTGTTTATTGCAATTTTAGTGCGCTGTTATGCTTATTGGTTTGTAGCAGAATTGCCCCTAGCCGTCGAACAAACTCGATCGGCACATGATAGTATCGGTCGTAGTCACCAGTTGATTTCGACTGTTGTGGGTAGGGTAATATTAATTGTGACGATCGCCTTCTTGATGCTGATCCCAATTAATACATTGGGAAGTGGGCCTAGTTTTTTTGGTCAACTGATGGCTAGTACCTCTACAGATTTAGGAACCCAAACGATCGGTGGCATTTTAATGATTGGGGGGCTATGCCTCAATTTACTCAGTGAGCTATTTATCATGCCTTTCTGGCAAATAATTAAAGCGATCGTTTATTACGATCTCCGCAATCGACGGGAAGGTAGCGACTTAACTATCTAGATAGCACTAAAAATAGCTGTATGAAATTCTTAAACCGAGTTAAATCCCGTACACCAGAAAGTGTCGAACTAGAGTTTGTCCTGGCTGGATTAGGTAATCGTACTTATGCTTTAATTATTGACTATCTAATTTGGAGTTCGATCCTGATCGTAATTTTAATAGTCTGGGCATTTTTAGTTGCTTAAATAGCTTGGCTGCGATCTGAACCGATTCGGCTCTGGATTACGGCGATTCAACTCTTAATTTTGTTTGGAGTATATATTGGCTATTTTATCTGTTTTGAAACATTATGGCGCTGTCAAACTCCAGGCAAGAAATATGTTAAAATTAGAGTAATTAGGGAAGACGGTCGCAATGTAGGCATCCAGCAATCAATTTTGCGATCGCTACTACGACCGATCGATGATATTCTCTGTTTGGGATTTTTATTTATTCTCTTTTCAGCCCAAGAAAAGCGACTCGGTGATTGGGTTGCTGGCACGATCTTGATTCAAGAAGGGCAGACTGTTACCAAGCAAAAAATCGAGATTTCTCCAGCAGCAACAGATATTGCAAATCGGATCATTGAAACAGGTAAGATTGCCGCACTTACGCCCGATCAATTTGCGACAGTTCGGAAATATCTCTATCGCTATCCCGCATTAGCTCCAGCAGCAAGAAAAAGTGTGAGTGACAAATTAGCAAATCAACTATTGCAACGAATCGAACTCGCTGATATACCGCCAACAATTGATGCTCACTTGATGATAGAAGCAATTTATCTAGCCTATCAACAGCAGTTTCGGGAGTGAAGATACCAGAGCTATTTCATTCTAGTGAGGAGGGCAGGTTTTGGTGAAAGATTGTTGGTGAATATCAAGAGGGATATACATAAACCTGCCCCTACAGATCCTAAAATTGGAGCATGAAATAGCATTAGTCAAGATACATAGATCGGTAGGGGTGGGTTTATGTTACTAATTCCGATTAGACTAAAACCTAATTCAAACCCACCCGACCCCACAATCAGCCCAAAAATATAAAAATGTAAATATATGCAAGCGATCGAATCAGAAGTCTATCAAGGACAGTTTGGCACATTTACAGTTACCGATCGAGATCGTCAGAGCGTGGTAATTTATCGCAGTGCTTTGATGGTAGCGGCGGTGAGTTTTGGGGTTGGGACAATTGCCGCATTATGGCAACTAACTCAGTCGGACAGTGTAAGCTCTAATGTGTTAGATCTAATCACATTTTTATATATTACATTCTCGATCGGATTGGGAATTGCCCTAGCAACGATTCATATCTATATGGCAGTTCTACATCGAGCACTGCAAGCATTCTGGGTAATTGGAAGTGTGAGTGCAATTGGTTGTTCGGTATACTATCATCAGCCAATTGGATTGATCGTCTACGATCATCCAATCACTATTTTAGGGATAGGTTTTACTTTTGCTGCTTTGACAGGCATCTTTTTCAAAGAAGCTTTTTGCTTCAATCGATTTGAAACCAAGATTCTCACATTTCTAGTTCCAGCTTTATTATTGGGACATCTGACTAATTTACTTCCTCAAAATATCGAAGCTAGTTTATTAGCAATTTGGGCTGGGTTATTTCTAGTATTTGCCATCCGCAAAGCCATTCAAGCAATCCCACCCGATCTCGGCGATAAGTCAGTATTTGAATACTTGAAAAACCAAAAGTAAATTTAGATTGTAAGCATTAAGTTTAGAGTTGGGTTACATTCTTCAATCCAACCTACAGATCTATAACTGGGTGTGTTGGGTTTCATTCTTCAACCCAACCTACAGATCTATCAATTATCAACTATCAATTATCAACTATCCATGTACAGTTCCTTACCAACACAAGCTCACGATTGGTCGAGCGAAATTGATCGAGTTAAACAGAGATTTGATCGAGAATTTAAGCAAGAACCATTTGATTTGCCAGCAGAAGTAGAGGCAATGCCAATTTTTAGAGACTGGATTAGTCGCAATCTCAGTGATAAAATTACCTCACCGTTTTGGGAATTAGCTGGATTCAAAAAGAATCACCGCTGCTTAGATATTGGCTGTGGTGTGAGCTTTTTGATTTACAATTGGCGGGAATGGGAGACATATTTTTATGGGCAAGAGATTGGACTCACCGCTCGTAACGCCCTCAATTCACGGGGACCCCAATTAAATTCCAAGTTATTTAAAGGTGTCCAATCTGGGGCTGCCCATCAATTGCAATATGAGAATGATACATTCGATCGAGCGATCGCCACTGGATTTAGTTGCTACTATCCACCAGAATATTGGAAGCTAGTATTGCAAGAAGTAAAACGAGTCTTGAAACCAGATGGTGTATTTGTGTTTGATGCGATCGATCCAAATGCTGAACTAGCTGAAAACTGGGCGATTTTAGAGATGTATTTGGGTGCTGAAGTATTCCTATCACCACTCGAACAATTTACCGAACTAGTCAAAGAAACGGGGGGTAAAGTAACAAAAACCCAAACAGGGGAATTATTTCAGATGTATCAAGTTAGCTTTTAGACTACTGAAATTTTACTTTCCGATACAACCACTTAGCAATTAGTTGCGGGCAATTTTTACAAAACCATCGCCAAGCAAATATCTTCACAACTGGCTTCGATCCTTTGGCAATAAATCTAGCAACAGCATTGACGGGTCGAAACCGTACTTTTTTATTGATCAAATTAACCGAGCCAACATCGTATAGACAATCGATAATTAACTTGATTGTCGCCTCTTCCCGTCCGACTAAGCTAGTCAGCAAAATTAAGACTTCCTGAATCCGCTCTGCCTCAAGCTGACTCCGCTGGGATTGGGTTGATACATTGACAACTGATTGACTAGGGACGGAGATAATCTTATTCATGATGCGCTGTCGATGTTCGAGGATCTAGCTAGGTGGACTCCGCTATTTTAAATGTTTGCAGTCCACAGCATTAGTGCTGTATAAACTATAGAGGGTAACTGCTTTTGACTCTCACAGGTTAAAAGTGAAAGAATTCTTGTGTTTTAGCAATGCTAAGACCGTCAATGGGAAATATAAATATTAGTTAGAGCTGTACCCAGATTCATCGCTCTAATAATAACTATCGACAGAGATCGACCATGACCACCACCAAACGTTCCAATAGCTGGCTTCACTATCTTAGCCTAGCGATCAAAGTAATCGGCGATCGATCAATGGCATTGCTACTATTACTACTGTTTTCCCCAATCTTAGTAGTAGTCGCAATTCTTGTCCGGCTGCGGATGGGTAGCCCAATTGTGTTTAGCCAAGAGCGTCCTGGTAAAAACAATCGGATCTTTACAGTCTATAAGTTTCGGACAATGACTGGAGACTGCGACGCTGATGGCAATCTGCTCTCGGATCAAGAGCGGCTGATTCCCCTGGGGCAATT
>JAJAYU010000368.1 GCA_026786125.1 Chamaesiphon sp. | reverse complement strand
ATCAGAATATCCATTCCAATCATTGTGAATCTCTACCGTTGCAGCTCGCTGAATAGGTGCCAAAGTTGGCAAAGATGCCAATAGCTGCGGCAGTTGGACTGTATTGATATTGACCGAGGTTGAACTGCAACCACCACACAGCAAAATTAATAATAGGGATGATAATTTGTTGGACATCGACTAAATCTATTTAGCCACCTATAATTTGCGAAAATATCTTTCATAAATAGTTGCAACCAGATTTGAGTAAAACTCGACCTGATTGCAACTATCTAGTACTTAATCTGCCCTAATCGCCAGCAAAAATATAACGACGCAATTCGGCTGGATCTGGTTCGGGACTATTTTCGGCAAACTCAACCGAATCGTCGATCACATCCTGAATTTCCTTGTCGATCGCGGTCAGTTCAGCTTCCGTGAATAAGCCTTCCGCTACTAAGTACTTGGCAAATTTAGTGATCGGATCGCGGGCGAACCAAAATTCTTTTTCCTCTTTGGGTCGGAGTTCGTCCGGATCTGCCAAGGAGTGACCGCGAAAACGGTAAGTCATCGCTTCAATCAAGGTTGGCCCTTCTCCGGCACGAGCGCGAGCTACCGCCTCTTTAGCCGCATCATAGACAGCCAAGACATCCATCCCATCGACTTCTACGCCGTGCATTCCAAAAGCGGCGGCTTTCTTGTAGATTTCGGGAACAGAGGTAGCGCGTTCATGGGACATCCCGATCGCCCATTTGTTATTTTCGACCACATAAATCATCGGCAACTTCCATAAAGCCGCCATGTTCAGACATTCAAAGAACTGTCCGTTATTGGCCGCACCATCGCCGAAGAAGCTGGCTGATACGAGATCAGAACTAGCATCACCCAATGCTTCACGACGGTATTTGCTCGCAAAAGCTGCTCCAGTTGCGACCGGAATTCCTTCAGCAATAAAAGCATAGCCGCCGAGTAAGCGATGTTGCTTAGAGAACATGTGCATCGAGCCACCGCGCCCTTTGCTACAGCCTGTTTCCTTGCCAAATAACTCAGCCATCACTTCCCGGGCAGGGACACCAGCACTGAGGGCATGAACGTGATCGCGATAAGTACTGGAAACATAATCCTCGCCTGGACGCATTGCTTTGATGATGCCTGAGGATACGGCTTCTTGACCATTGTACAGATGGACAAAACCAAACATTTTGCCTCGATAGTACATCTCCGCGCATTTGTCCTCAAAGAAGCGACCGAGAATCATATCACGGTACAACATCAAGCCTTCTGCTTTCGTGATTTCCCCCGACTTTGGCTCAAATGCGGGTGCAGTTCTCTCTTGAACCATGAGTTTGCTTTATCCACTTGTATTCGATCGATATTGTCGCCTATTTAGGTACTGGTGGCTAGGGGGATGGGGGAATTTAGATGGGGGACGGGGGAAGTGGGGAAGTGGGAGACGCTTGCGTCGATCTTCACCATCCACTATCCACTATTACAAATTTGGAGTAATATAGTTCACAGTTCGGTACAGCGATTCCCTTTGATCGATGCTGTGCTAATTTAGTGATAGTTGCTAACGATGTTGTTCCTGGTGGATTAGGTAAACTGTGCGAATCCCGCTTGATTATTATCAGATTTTAGGTGTCCCGGAGAGCAATCTATCGGAGTTAGAGCAGGCATATCACGACCGCTTACTCCAATTGCCTCGGCAGGAGTATTCGGATGCTGCGATCGAATCTCGCAAGCAACTGATTACGATGGCGTATCAGGTGTTGAGGGATCCACAGCAACGGGCAGAATATGCCGAAACGCAGCTTTCGCCAGCATTAGCCGAGACTAGCGAAGATTCCCCATTGTACTGTCGGCGGGAATTAGATGTTGCTACGGAACATTTTTTGGGCGGGTTGCTGATCTTATTTGAGCAAGGTGAGTATGAGGAAATTAATAGTATTTGTATGCCATACCTGGGCAACAATGGTCGCAATAGTAATAGCGGCAGTCTCCACCCGCACCCACTGATGTCTGTGAGTACGAGTGGAAATTTGCGCGGAAATTTGGTCAATAATATCGATCCGACAATTCTGGCCAAGCTCAAACATACAGCGACTGGTGACTATATTATTCCGCTCAAGCCAGATATCATCCTCGCGATGGTATCGTCCTTTTATGAATTGGGTGAACGGGAGTGGGGAGATCGTTGCTATGAAGCGGCGGTAATTCACTACGAAACTGCTAAGAAAATTCTGGTGCAAGAGGACATTTTCCCGCAAATCCAGGGTCAAATCGATCTGAAGCTCGATCGGTTGCGCCCTTATCGGATCTCCTGTTTAGTCGCATTGCCACTCGATCAAGTTGAACAGCGCGGACAGGGGATTCAATTTCTAGAGGAGTTGCTCGAAAGTGCCTGCACTAATGAGCTAAAGTGTCAAGAGAGATTTGGCTTAAATGGCGAACGGACGATCGAATTTATCTATCAAACCTTACCGCACCTGACTGCGGCGGAACAGCGTAATTTATTTAGCCAGATCGCTAGAGATGCCCAGCAATTGGGAACTAAGGCGTTGAATGGGATGCAATTAGCTTGCACCTATCTTCATGTTCATGCACTGATTATCCAAGGATTTGCCTATCGCAATCCCCAACTGATTTATACTGCTCAACAAATCTTGCAGTATCGGCTCAGTCAACGCTGGGATGTGACAATCTTGCAAGCAATTTGCGCTTTGTTGTTGGGTCAGACAGAAGAAGCAGATCGAATCCTCCAAACAGGATCAGAATCAGCCGCATTGCTGGTGATTCGCCAACAATCCAATGGATTGACCAATTTAACTAGAGGGCTATGCTTCTATGCCGAATCGTGGTTAAAAGACGAAGCCTTCCCCTACTTCCGCGATCTAGTCACCAATGGGAATCCCGCGCTTGAAGCTTATTTTAGCGATCGAGATGTTCAGGATTTTGCCGATCGAGTACCTACTAACGATGGTAATCTGACTAGCTGGGCAGCATCCTCGCCCCAACTGATCGATGTACCGCCCTCTGGGGATCTCTCTGGCTCCCTCAGTCTGGATCGATCGACCGGAGAGCCACGCGAATCGACGGCTAGATCGACGATCCGCGAAACTTCAGATCTGTCCGACATTCTGCCCAAAGGTCGAATATCGGCAACAGGTGGTCGTCGTTCTAGTAGTTTAATTACAGCTTGGCAACCACATTCCGATCGATTGGGGAGTGCTCCGATTATTCCTGCCGTGCGAGTCGAGCAACCATCGTTACCACTTCCCGTTCCTACACCCACTCCAGAATTACCCGTTACCGCCACCACCGAACTCGAAGAATCTAGCAACGTGATTCAATTGGAACGGGAACGCCAACGTCGTCGCTCAATGCCCACGGCGAGAACCATCGATGGGCAGTTCGAGCAACTTTACCCAGATCGTCCCCAAACATTGCTCTCTGCCGAAACTAGCGGTGAATTAGTCACCACAGCAAAAGCCGGAAAATTAGTCAAAACAGGTAGTCGATCTGGTCCCCTAGTTCGTCCACGCAAGATCCGCCGCAAAGCAAATATTCCCAGAATTTTGTTAGTTGGGACTGGTGGAGTTGCCTGTATCTGGGGTGCCACCTGGTTGGTAACTGCCATCGGTAGTGCAGTACCGAGTGTTTACAAAACCATCGTGAATCTAACTGCTGCACCAAATCCGGCTGCCAGCAATAAGATCGACACAATTCAGACAGCCCCAAAACCTGCTCCGGCAACTGCGAAGCCTGAATTGCTGACTACTGACATCGCTCAACAGACAGTCAAAACCTGGTTGAGTGCCAAGGCAAAATCCCTCGATCGAGGATATCAAACTGCTCCATTAAAGGATATTTTGGTAGAGCCTGCTTTGTCTACAGCACTCAATCGCTCTAAAGCAGCCAAAGGATCAAATATTCACTGGCAATACCAACACCAGAATATTGGGGTATTATCGATCGCTCCTGCCAATCCCCTGGCAAATGCAGCTAGAATCAAAGTACAAGTAGACGAAAATGCTCAGTCCTACAAAGCAGAGCAATTAGATCCAGATAACTCCTATTCCAAAAAAGTAACAGTTGAATACAACCTCGTTCGTCAGCAAGGACGCTGGTATATCAAGGATGTGGTTCGGTAATTGATACTTCTCTTCTCCTATCGGAGACGCTTCGCGAACGAGACGCTATGCGAACGGCTACGCTCTGCTAAGGCAGACGCTACGCGAACAGTACAAGTAATTGATAATTGATAATTGATAGCTGGGGCTATTCTCCAGTCTCCAAGTCCCCGAGTCCCCTAGTCCCCGAGTCTCCCAGTCCCCGCACTCTCTAATTCATGCTCGACCCGCTGATCCAGGCATATACTCCGCTAATTTGCTGGACGGGTTTGGGTATTTTGTCGGTGAGGTTTTTACCTGAGAGGTTTCCATATTGGTTGGGGCGGGGGTTGTATTGGATTGGTGTACCGATCGAGATTTTTTCATTAGCACGCCAAACGACCTTTGATCAGCGCGCTCAATTAGCACCGACAATTACAGTTGCATCGCTGCTATTGGGGTTGGGATTGGGGTGGGTGAGTATTCAGATTTGGCAACGATTGCAGCCAGATCGTCCTGCGCCTACACCTGGACTGAGTGGGAGCTTATTATTGTGTTCGATGTTGGGAAATACGGGGTTTGTGGGATTGGCAATCGTCCCATACTTTGTGTCACCGCAAGATTTAAGCTGGGCTGTACTGTACAGCGTTACCCAGAATGTTTTTGGTACCTATGGCTTGGGCGTATTAGTCTCTAGTTATTATGGTCGTCAAGGCACTGCTCAGAATAATTGGTGGATGCAGTTGAAAGATCTCTGCTCTGTGCCATCTCTCTGGGGCTTTGCCCTGGGTTCGTTGACTCGGACGATACCATTCCCAGAATTAGTCGAATCAAGTCTTCATGCCTCGATTTGGGTGGTGATTCCAGGGGCGTTTATTTTGATGGGGATTAGATTGAGTCAGATTCAGGGTTGGCAAAGTCTCAAACTTGCTCTATTGCCAGCTATCCTCAAAACGATCGTGATGCCAACCATCGTCGGAGTGGCGATTACCATGATGGGGATGAGTGGCGATCCTCGGTTGGGATTGGTGCTGATGTCGGGGATGCCTTGCGCTTTTGCCGGATTGATTCTGGCGGAGGAGTATCATCTCGATGGAAATCTCGTTGCTAGTAGTATTATTGTCAGTACGCTGATTTTTCTGGTAATGATTCCAGTTTGGTTGTATTTTTATTAGGAGGAAGCCACCATTGCATCAATTAGTGTGGCTATGTTCGGTATATTTGTCGATTCGGCAAGTCGCCTCATCCTGGTAATGTAATTAATTAGTTGATAATTGATAATTAATAGCTAGATTATTAGGATGCGTTTGTCCAGATGGGTTTCCCATCCATGGAAAAGACCCAAGCAGATCGCTTATTTTCCTTAAACCATTACTTTCAGAATACTTATGACTAAAATACAAACTAGCGATTTAGCAGCTACTTCACAGATGAATACCAGCACTATTGCCGCAACCGAGCTACGTCCGTGGGGATCCTTTACGATCTTGGAAGAGGGAAAAGGACATAAAATTAAACGGATCGAGGTCAAGCCAGGTCATCGGTTGAGTCTCCAAATGCACCATCATCGCAGCGAGCACTGGATTGTGATCTATGGTACGGCAAAGGTGACATGCAATGGTAAGGAAGAGATATTGCACAACAATCAGTCTACCTATGTACCCGTTGGTGCCCAGCATCGGCTAGAAAATCCAGGTGTGATTCCCTTGGTGATTATTGAAGTTCAGAATGGCGAGTATCTGGGCGAAGATGATATCGTTCGATATGAAGATGACTATGCCAGAGATGCAGACAAACATAAATAATGATTGAAATTAGTCAGGCGGCGATTGCTGAGATCGTCAGAATGCAGACAGTGCGTGAGCAAAATACTAGCAAATTCCAGATTGGGTTTGCTAGGGGTGGCTGCAATGATTTTCACTACACGATCGATCTGGTAGATGCGATTTCAGATCGAGATCGAGTCTACGAGATCAATGGTGTTTTGGTCTCGATCGATCTTCAACAGTTAGAATATTTAGACAACCTCAAGTTAGACTACTCGGAAGATCTCATGGGTGGAGGTTTCCGCTTCCAAAATCCGTTGGCAACTAGCGTCTGTGGTTGTGGTAATTCTTTTTCGATGGTGGGTGGTGAATGGTGAATGGTGAATGGTGAATAGTGAATGGGGAATGGTGTTATTCACCAATTAAATAATCGATAAATTGTCTTGCGGTGCGTCCGGAGCGACCGTTATGTCTGGTTGCCCACTGGAGAGCGCGATATTCTAGATCCTGTGGGGATAGCGACAGTTTTGCGGCTGTGGCTAGGTGGTGAACTATTTCCAGGTATTTAGGTTGATCTGCTGGTTCAAAGGTGAGGGTGATCCCAAATCGATCGACAAATGATAACTTTTCCTGGACTGTATCCCACATCTGAATCTCGCCTGCATCTTGGGGTCTGGGGCGATCTGCGAAGTATTCTCTGACCAAATGGCGGCGGTTGGATGTGGCATAGACAACCACATTATTTGGTCTAGCCGTGACGCTGCCTTCGAGGACTACTTTCAGTGCTTTAAAATTTTCATCATCTTCTTCAAAGGAAAGATCGTCGATGAAGATGATAAATTTCTGCGGTAAATCGGTCAATTGATCGAGAATTAATGGCAGATCGATCGTCGCTGATTTACTTACCTCTAGCAGTCGCAATTGACTATCGGGATAATGATTTAGTAAACCTTTGATTAGGGATGATTTACCTGTTCCCTTCCCACCATATAGTAAAATATTTAGTGCTGGCTTGCCTGCTAGTAAAGATGCTGTATTCTTAATTAGGGTGGCTTTCTGCTGTTCATAGCCGATCAGACTGTCGATCTGGACTCGATCGGGATGAGGGATTCCCCATAGTTGCCCTTGCCATCTCAATGCTCGATATTTGCCGAAGATGCCGACTCCAGCTTGCTGATAATATGCAGCCAGATCATCAACTAATTCGCCCCAATTTTGACTGTGGAGAGCTTTGACGATCGAATGTTGTTGCTCAGATATATTGCAGTCGAGCCAACAGACTGGTTTCCCACCAATTTGCCCAACCCATTGCGGGATATACTGTCCGCAGGTATAGAGGACATGTAACGAGGCTAAATCTTGCCGAGCAGCACTTACTAATGCTGGTGATAAACGTCTTCCAGTAGAGTCACCAAGGGTAATCTTTTGAACTTGTAAGCTAAATGGGTTTTCGGCTTGTAATAGTCGATCAATTAAATATTCTTCCCAGCTACAATTTTGGTCTGCCAACGCCTTGAAGAAACGACCATAAGCAGTTAGACAAATTAAGGCATTACCTTGAGATCTGTCCCCATTAGCGATCGCTTGCAGCAGTTCAATTAAGGCTTTTCCGACCTCACTATCTAAGATATCTTGGTACAAAAGTAGTCCAGCAATTGCCCGTTGCATCTGATGGAGTTCGGCGGTATGTCGATCTTGGTGGGAGGAATTCATGAAGTAGGGGATAGGGGATAGGGGATAGGAATAGGGGATAGGGGATAGGGGTTAATTTTTTGCTACTTCAACGGTAATATCGTGACCCCTAGCCACTCGTCGCTAGTCGCTGTATCCTAGTAAACTAGGTATTTATATGCACTTTTTTATATATGTCCGATCCTATTACTAACTCAACCAAGACAATCCGCATCGCTTCGCGGAAAAGTCAACTGGCATTAGTCCAAACCTATTGGGTGCAAGCCGAATTGCAGAAACACTTTCCAGATCGAACTTTTGAAGTCGAGATGATCAGCACCCAAGGGGATAAAATTCTCGATGTACCCCTAGCCAAAATTGGGGATAAAGGGTTATTTACCAAAGAGCTAGAAGTCAAAATGCTCGATCTAACTGCCGATTTAGCAGTTCACTCCCTCAAAGACCTACCCACCAATTTACCAGAAGGTTTGATGCTTGGTTGTATTACTGAGCGGGAAAATCCGGCTGACGCGCTCGTCGTCAACGAGAAACACAAAGGCTGTCAACTCGATACCCTGCCTCAAGGTGCCGTAATTGGGACATCTTCCCTGCGGCGATTGGCTCAACTTCGCCATCATTTTCCCCATTTTGTCTTCAAAGATGTGCGGGGAAATGTGAATACTCGCTTGGCGAAACTAGATGCTGGCGAATATGATGCGTTGATTCTAGCCGCTGCGGGCTTACAACGCTTGGATTTTGGCGATCGGATTCATCAACTCATTCCCGCTAGTTTGTCGCTCCACGCGGTGGGACAGGGGGCACTGGGAATCGAATGTCGGACAGAAGATCCGGAGATTCTTGCGGTACTCCAAACCTTACAACATCAGCCGACTGCCGATCGTTGTTATGCAGAGCGGTCATTTTTGCGGACATTAGAGGGTGGTTGTCAGGTACCAATTGGGGTCAATACTACCATCGATGGTGACAAGCTCACGCTGGTGGGGATGGTATCTAGCTTGGATGGGAAACGACTGGTGACGGATACAATTACTGGATTGGCTGTCAATGCTGAACAAATCGGCAAGGATCTAGCTGATTTGCTCCGTAGCAAGGGCGCACAAGAAATTCTTGATGAGATTTTTGAATTGGTACGACGGGATGGTTTGAAAAAGGTATTAGACGAACAAACAAGTTAATTAATTGATAATTGATACTTCTCTTCTCCTATCGGAGACGCTTCGCGAACGAGACGCTATGCGAACGGCTACGCTCTGCTGAGGCAGACGCTACGCGAACAGTACAAGTAATTGATAATTGATAGCTAAGTTATTAGGGTGAGGATTTAGACCCCACCCTAATAATTAACGTTTGGATTTCTGAAAAACTTTTAAATTAGCTAGCGTCCGCTGATAATTGACAGCATCACCTTGCAATTGAAATAATGCCGCAGCAATTCTGAGATCGGCGATTGCGCCCTTGCAATCACCCATGCTCTGGCGAGCGGTAGCGCGATTGTTGTAGGTAATTGCTTTGTCGGGGAGAATTCGCACTACTTGGGTATAGTCGAGATAAGCACCGCGATAATCTCGGAGGTTGAGTTTGGCTATTGCGCGATTGTTGTAGGCAAGAGCGCGATTTGGATCGAGCCGAATCGCTTCGGTATAATCTGCGATCGCTAGTAGATTTCGATCGAGCTTAGCATGTAAAATTCCCCGTTCAACGTATGCATCTATGTCCTGGGGATTTTGTTGCAGGGCTGCATCTAAGCTAGCAATAGTTGCTTGGGCTGGTTCGATTTGGCTGGGATTGGGTGCCGCTGACGCAAGTAAAGGCACTGATACAACTGCAATTGTAGTGAGGATACTTAGTTGGGATAATAAATATTTAATCATCGTTAATTAGTGGATGGTGGATGGTGAATAGTGAATAGTGAATAGTGAATAGTGAATATTTGATTGTTAACTAGTTGTTTGCAGAGCTTCGATCTAGGAAAATAAGGGGGATTTTAGGATGAAATTTTAGCGAATAGTCGGAATTGAGAAGCCTAGAGCAGCTTTGACTTCGGCGAGGGTTCGATCGGCAATTGCCGCCGCGCGTTGTTTGCCATCATAGAGGATTGATTCTAGATAGGTTCGATCTGCCATTACTTCTTGGTACTTGACTTGAATCGGACGTAAATGTTCGATGGTAGCTTCGGTGAGTAAGGGTTTAAATTGACCCCAGCCTAGATCTTGGCATTCAGTTACGACATCTGGCTTAGACTTACCAGACATCAACATGTACAGTGTGAGTAAATTCCGACATTCTGGTCTGTCTAGGGCATCAAATGTTAATCCCCGTTCGAGATCGGTTTTACACTTCTTGATTTTCTTCTGAATTAATTCAGGAGTATCTAAGATATTAATTCTACTCAGATCGGATGGATCTGACTTAGACATTTTTCTAGTGCCATCGGTGAGACTCATGACTCTGGCACCGTCAGCTTGAATTAGAGCTTGAGGTAATTTCAAGACTGGATTCTGCTTGGCAAATTGATGATTGAATCTGCCAGCAATATCGCGGGTTAATTCTAAATGTTGTTTTTGATCTTCACCGACAGGAACTCGATCAGCTTGATACAAGAGAATATCCGCAGCCATTAACACTGGATAATCTAATAAGCCAACATTGACGTTTTCACCCTGTTTGATTGCTTTTTCTTTAAACTGAATCATGTCTTGGAGCCAGTTTAAGGGTGTGACACAATTTAAGAGCCAAGCTAATTCACTGTGGGCGGGAATATGGGACTGAATGAAAATACTGGCATGTTCGAGACTGATGCCACAAGCTAAATATAAGGCAGCAATTGTATAACTATTTTCGGCTAAAGTCAGCGGATCGTGAGGAGCCGTGATCGCATGAAGATCGACGACACAAAAATAGTTTTCATATTCATGTTGGTGTTCTACCCAATTCCGAATCGAGCCTAAATAATTACCAAGATGTAAATTGCCAGTCGGTTGGATCCCAGATAAAACACGTTTCTTATTCATAAACACATAAATTAATCGAACTTAGAGCCAGTTCGATTGTCGATCGAGAGGTGCTTTATTATAGCAAATGCCCGTCAATTTCTCCATCAAAATGTTCCGCCATTACACTTAATTCAACGGATTCTGACTGAGGTCGCCTGAGTGCAATCCTAATGATTCAATCTGCGCCTGAATGAGCTGATGAAAGCTATTGTTATTAAAGCGTTTGGCTGCTAAGGCTCCAAATAGCAGGACTTTGCGAGCTGTGCTTGGTTGTCCCAAATGCTGGAGGGCGATCCCTTCCGCATAGAAGCCTGTCTCATCTCGATCAACTAATCGCTCTAATCCCCGCGATTGGAGCAGCCGCGCCTGCTCAAAATCTGCCATTGCATTGGTGATATCACCTAATTGATGATAAACAATCCCGCGATGATATCGAGCCGAAACATAGTTGGCGGAAATATCAATTGCCTTGGTCAAACTATCGATCGCTTCACGTTTTAAACCAGAGATACTTGCGATGACACCGATAATATAGTTGGGCCAAAAACAAGTACTATCTAAAGATTGAACTACCTGACAATCTGCTTGAGCGAGATTATAATTATTTTGTCTAAAATAAATCCAACTTCGTTGAATATACGCATCTAGATGTTGAGGATTGAGACCGATCGTATTACCATAATCTTGTAATGCTAGATCGATATCACCACGTTCGGCGTAGATTAAGCCTCTTCGAAAATAGGCACCGACAAGTTGGGGATTTAACTCAATGGCACGAGTACAATCTTTGAGAGCTGGATCAGAATCCCCCAGACTGCGATAAATTTCCGATCGTTCTTCGTAGACGATTGCTTCAGGTTTGCGATCGATAGTAATGTTAAAATCGATTAATGCACCTGGTAAATCGCCAGATTTGCGACGAGTTCGTCCACGGGCATGATGAAAAATAGGATGCTTTGGCTGCAACTCAATTGCTCGATCTAGATCGAGTAATGCCTGAGGAAATTTTTCTAACCGTTCATAACAAACCCCACGATAGTAATATCCATTCGGATCTTGAGGGTGTGTTTGAATATGGCGATCCAAGTTTGGCACAGCCGTTTGATATTTTTCAGTTTTGACTAGGGCAACTGCATTTAACCAACTTGCGGATGAATGATTGGGGTCGTGTGCGAGAATTTTTTGACAATCAACTAAAACCCGATCGTAGTTTTTGAGAATTTTATTTACTAATGCGCGTTGATAGTAAAAATTAACTGGTGTGGGATCGGCTTCAATCGCCGCAGTCAAGGCAGTCAGGGCACCTGAATAGTCCTGAACGTCATAACAAACCTGAGCCATACCGCTATGGGTAACAGCGAGCTGAGGGCACCATTCGATCGCAACCTTGTAAGCAGATCGCGCCTGGGCATAATCTTTCAGAGCTAGGGATTTGCGACCGCGTTCGCAGTACTGCATGGCGACACCTTGCCCAGAGAGTGATGGAGCGGCAAGATCGGCAGCGGTGACAGTCGGCGGGGTTGCAGTCACCACATCTGCTGATGGGATCGTTGAGATCGAATTTGGATAGTCCTGTTCTGGGGCAAATTCTGGGGTAGAGTAGGGT
>JAJAYU010000367.1 GCA_026786125.1 Chamaesiphon sp. | reverse complement strand
GAGCCAGGGCGACCTGTAACTGATTTCCCATCTACCAAAACTTCACCAGTAGAAGGTGGCAAGAGTCCTGCGATAATATTAAGTAGTGTGGATTTACCACAACCAGATGCCCCGACTAGACAAATAAATTCTCTCGGAAAGATTTTAAGATTGATATCTTCGACCGCAGTTAGCTGTTGACCACTACGGACAGGATAAAACTTAGAAACGTTTTTAACCTCTAGTTTTGGTAGGTGGTGAGGGGAGGGTCGATCGGCGTAAATTCTTTGGCTCAGAGGCTCTGCTGATACGGCCGATTCATCGTAGGAAATAGAATCGAGAGTATGGTCGTTAATATATTTTTTGAGATTTACAACCAACTAGCAAACATAAAAAAATAACTATAAATCACTACGATTTACGAAGAAATATCAATTCTAAACTCGTAAAACTAGCTAGGGATTCTCCCAATCACTTACAATTCCATTAAATAGCCAGATCGGGATCGTGAAATGTTCAAATAGAACATTATCGAGCGAAATTCCCGTGTAATTTACCAGTATGCCCTTGCCGCCTTCGATTCATGACTCAAACCAGCTTCAAAAATGCCACGGCGATCGGGTATGTTTTTATGTCATATATTCTAGGGATAGCACTGATTCTCTCACCATCTTGGCAACTAAACACTCTAGGCGTGGCGGCGATCGTCCATAGCCTCGCAATTTCCACTGCATTGACCCATGAGTTTATTCACGGTAATATCTTCAAATCTCGCGCTCTAAATGCTTGGTGGGGACAAGTGATGACCCATTTTAATGGAGCTTGTTACGCTCCCTGGGAAAACTTAGTCGAGCATCACTTCAACCATCATTTGCATCATGTGGATATTGTCAGGTTTGATGTGATTAAGTATTTGAATCAGGATCTTCATCCGTGGTTGCGGTCGATTTATGTGGGACTGGAGTGGCTGTATTTTCCACTACTAGAGTTTGAAATCCGCTGGCGAATTATTTTCGATCCATTGCTAGATGTACGGAAGCAATCTTTATTAGGTCGTACTATTGGCTTGATGGTGTTGCGTACCGCTGTGTTTGGTCTTTTGGCTTGGGTTTCCTGGAAAGCTCTACTACTCTATTTTCTGGCCTATATTTCCTTTGTGAACTTGATGCGGTTTATAGATGCGTTCCATCATACTTATACATATGCAGTTTCAGGCGAAAACTTTCCCAAACTCGATCGACTCTACGAGCAAACCAATACTTTCTCCAATTTAGTTTCTGTCAAATATCATTGGCTTAATCTCCTCTTTCTCAATTTTGGTTATCACAATGCCCATCACCACAACATGAGTTGTCCCTGGCATGAGTTACCAGCATTACATGCCAAGCTCTACGGCGATACAGATCGGGGATTATTACCCTTGTCTCAACTAATTGGTAATTACCATCGGTTTCGGATTCAGCGGTTGTGTTCTAGTCAAGGTGAGCTAAATGCTATCGGAAAAATAGATTTGGATACTTTTGTGGGTGGTGTCGCAGTTTCATTGTTAACTCCGCCATAGTGCTCGAATGATATTGGCGATTTACCCTGAGCTTATGACTAAGGTTCAATTTGAACTCTCAGCCAAGCCATCAAAACGCGAACCATCTTCAGTAGAGGCTTTCGAGTAATTCAGAATCCTTAACCCGGTTTTTGGTTCCAATGCTACTCAAGTCCCTAGATCTATTGCGATCGATCGATACCGAATAACAAAACCGATCGCCCCGCGAAATCGACTCACCATGGACGATCGCACCTCGATCGTCCGTATAAGCCGTGTGTCGATACACAATCAACGGATGACCCAGGGTTACTTCCAACTGCTCGCTAGTTTCATAATCTGCCTGTGTACACTCGATCGTTGCATCGAGCTTGTCGATGGTCATACCATGACGCTCTAAGGTGGTAAACGTCATCTGCTCCCGTAATTCTGCCTCATAAGCCTTGCCCAACTCCGGCAGAATATAAGTCACATCCACACAACCAGGAATCCCATTAAATAGCAGCACCTTTTTCTGGAGGTAGGCGATCGAACATTTCAAGATTGCCGCAACCTCGATCGGTACCGTCACCGACTCAAATACCAATGTCTGCACCGTAACCGTCACACCTTGCAGAGCAATATCCGCCTCCAAAAACGTCAAGGGACTAGAGATCGAATACGTCACCTTCTGCTGCGTCGCGACAAATACCCCCTTGCCCTTTTGCACCGTCACCAAACCCTGCTGAGTCAGATTAGAGATCGCCCGTCTCGCGGTAATCCGACTGACGGCAAACTCTGCCATGATTTGATGTTCGCTGGGCAATCGATCGCCCGATCGATAACTACCATCCAAAATTCGATCGCGTAATTGCTCAGAGATGGCTAAATGCAGCGGAAAAGTCATGGTACGTTTGGTAGCCTTGCATACACATTTACTCTAGCAGTAAAATTAGACTTGTTATAACAAGCTAGCAAAATAACTGCCGTGAATCATCTTGCCTCTGAGTCTACCACGATCGACTCACCCGATCGTCGCACCATCTTTCCGATCGATACCCTCAAACAATTGAATACTCGATCGACCGTCAAAGGATCGATCCACTTTGCCGCGCATCTGCTGATTCTCGCCGTCAGTGGCTATTTCTGGGGCACGAACATTGGGCAGAATTGGTCGATCGCTTTACCTGCACTTGCAATCTATGGCTTCGGCTTGGCGGCGATGTTTGCACCAATGCACGAATGCTCCCACCGGACAGCATTTGCTGATAACGCCCTCAATGATGCCGTGGGTTGGGTGGCTGGATTGCTGTCACTATATAACGTCACCTTCTTTCGCCGCTACCACAAATGGCACCACCGCTTCGCTCAAGATCCCACCAAAGATCCCGAACTGGGCGATCCACTCCCACAATCGATCGGTGAATATCTCCTGGCGATTAGCGGTTTAACTTGGTGGTGGGGCAAGCTGACTACCCATACTCGCGTTGCCCTGGGACAGTTGGAAAGCTATCCATATATCCCCGAAACTGCGAGAGCGGAAGTGATTCGATCGACCAGATTGCAGCTTGCTGTCTATGCGATCGCGATTGCCAT
>JAJAYU010000366.1 GCA_026786125.1 Chamaesiphon sp. | reverse complement strand
ATAAAACACTGAGTGATATCAGTGACGCGCCAGATCTGCAAAAATTAGTACAGGACAAACGATCTCAAAAACGTGCTACCATCGCCAAAGCTAGTCGTCGTAACCGTCGCTATGAAAATCGTATTCTCAGCGCACATACAGAAGATCAGTTCAATGACGAAGAGGAAGTAATTGTATTTGAAGATAGTAATGAATTGGGCTAATTATAATCACCGTAATAATTTGGGAAATTGTTATTTTAATCGATCAATCTTAGGCATATCATTTACCACCACATAAGGATAAGCGGGATTGCGATTGATAAAATTTTGATGGTAATCTTCAGCCGGATAAAACTTAGTTAAAGTAACCAATTGAGTAGCAATCGGTTGAGAGAAAATGTGAGACTGATTTAATCGATCAATATAAGCCTTCGATAATAGCGATATGACTTAGGAGAGAATATACTCGATCGGGGGAAGTTCGATACCGTTACTTCTAATATACAAGCTCAATCAAGTAATGGATTTACTCACATCACATCCAATGATGTGAGTTCACTATTCACTATTCACCATCCACCATTCACCAATATTCTAAGCATGGCTGAACACAGTCAATTCCTGATTGGATGACTCAGTTATGTTTGGTAAGTCTAATTTGAAGTCAGATGATGAAACGGGTTCAATCCCCAGACCTTTGCTTGCAAGTCTGTCTGTGACAGCAACTAAATCAGATTGAAGTTGCCGATTTTCGCTCTGCAATGAGATAATCTTGTTCTTAATTGGAGCCAAGCGTTCGGCAAATTTGCGACTATAAACCTTGGGCAATTCTCGAATTACTTGCTCCAGCATGTGACCACGTTCGCTGAGTTGGCTGATGGTTTGGCGCAACTGTTGAATTTCTAAATCTCGCCGCTGGAGCTGGTGTTGGTAGAAGTGAACTTGTTGTTCGACTCCCTGAAGTTGTTCGCGCAATAATCTAACTTCAGCTCGATAATCGCCAGCTACTTCTGGTCTAGGCGCGTAAGCAGTATTGTCTTTGACTAATCGAAATAGTTCTTGAGATAATTGTTGGACAAGTTTGTCGCGAATGCTGAGTTCTTCACGAAATCTAGCAACTTCAGCTTTTAACGTCGATACACTGGTAGTTTGAGTTTGGTTCACGGGGTATCACCTGGAATTTGATCGAGGAAATACTATGAATGTACCAGTTTGTGAGAATTGTCGCAACAGGCGAGAGAGTCTCTAACTGAGTGAGAATCTGCCGAGGTTGATTGGGAGTAGAAAACCAATCTACAATTGTTGGTAGTTAAGTATATAAATACTAAATTATGAAAAATTTTACGGCGATCGTTGAACGCGATACTGAGACAAACCTCTATGTTGGTTATGTCCCAGGTTTTCCAGGAGCGCACTCTCAAGCAAAAACACTGGATGAATTACAAGAAAATCTGCGTGAAGTGATAGAGATGCTGCTCGAAGATGAAAATCTTGTATTTAAAACAGAGTTTGTCGGTACACAGCAAATTATGGTTGCTTAAACGATGAGCAATATTCCTGTTCTCAAACCGCAAGAAGTTGTGCGAATCTTAGAAAATATAGGTTTCATCGAGGTGCGACAAAGAGGTTCGCACAAGCAGTTTCGACATGAAGATGGGAGAGGAACGACAGTTCCATTTCATAAGGGATGCGATATCTCACCTCGGTTGTTGAGGCAGATTGCGAAAGATATTAACTTGACAATTGAAGAGATGTTAGATTTAGATTAAATCGATTCTTTTTCAGAGTACCTGAGCCAAAGAACCCTGCTTAGACAGCCATAACACCAATTCCATATCCCCGATCGTGATAGGCTTAGGGAACCAGAAATATCAAAGAGAGTAGGGCGATCGATGATGAGCGCAGGTAGCAGTACACAGCAAATTAAATTTGGGACTGATGGGTGGCGGGGGATTATCGCCGATGATTTTACATTTGCAAATGTATGTAAGGTAACACGGGCGATCGCTGCATACTTGAGCACGGCTTACAGTCAGGATCGTCCGGTATTAGTTGCTTACGATCCGAGGTTTTTGGCGGATGAGTTTGCCCATACTGCTGCTGAAGTTTTAGCAGATTTGGGTTGGACTGTGAAACTTGTTGATCGAGATTGTCCGACTCCCGTAATTGCGTATAATGCTCGGCATCTCAATTCTGCTGGTGCGCTGATGTTTACGGCTAGTCACAATCCTGCTGCCTATTGTGGGATTAAGTATATTCCTGACTATGCAGGGCCAGCAACGATCGCGATTACTGATACGATCGTGGCTAATTTGGACAGTGCCAGCGATGCACCACCAACAAAGAAGAATATTCATAAAATTAGCACTTTCGATCCACAACCAGAATACTTTAAGTTTATCTATACTCTGCTTGATGTTGAGCGAATTCGATCGGCCAAGCTCAAAGTCAAATTCGATGCGATGTATTCCACCTCGCGGGGATATTTGGACAAAGTATTGCTCCATTGCGGCTGCGAAACCGAAAGCCTGCATATGCAGCGGGACGTATTATTTGGTGGAGGAATGCCCGAACCCAAAGCAGAACTGCTGGGTGAATTGATCAAACTAGTCCAAACTGATAAAGCCGATCTCGGTGTGGCGACAGATGGCGACGCAGATAGATTTGGAATCGTCGATGAGCTAGGCAATGTGCTCACGCCCAATACCGTCCTGCTTGTCCTTGCCAAGCACTTAATTAAGAATAAGGGCAAAACAGGTGCGATCGTCCGTACTGTGGCAACTACCCACCTGCTAGATAACTTTGCCGCCAAGCATGGTGTTCCATTGATTGAAACCGCTGTTGGGTTCAAATATATCGGCGAACAGATGCGGGAAATCCCCGTGCTGATTGGTGGCGAAGAATCCGGTGGCTTGAGCATTATCGGGCATATTCCCGAAAAAGATGGCATCCTGGCT
>JAJAYU010000365.1 GCA_026786125.1 Chamaesiphon sp. | reverse complement strand
ATTTTACTACCATGTCCGCCACCTGGAGCAGAAATATCAACACCTGCACCATAGTTGGAAAATTCAGCGCGTTCACCTTGGGCATCAGTAGCCCCAACGCCGATTACATGGGCATACCGAGCTGGATAGGAGGCGGAACTATTATTTTCATTGCCAGCGGCGGCGATGATTACCACCCCTTTGTTGTAGGCATAATTGATCGCATCTTTCAGCACCTGACTTTCGCCACCACCACCCAGGCTCATATTGATAATATCGGCTTGATTATCGGCAGCAAATCTGATGGCTTCGGCGATATCAGTAATTGTGCCCCCACCACTGGCTGACAAGACCTTGAGCGGCATGATTTTGGCTTCATAAGCAATTCCGGCAACACCGTAGTTATTGTTGGTGGATTGGGCGACGGTGCCTGCTACGTGAGTACCATGTCCATTGTCATCGTCAGCAGTTGTGTTGTCATTGACAAAATCATATCCTGGGACAAATTCTGTCTTGGCTAAATCAGGCACCATGCTCACACCTGTATCGATAACCGCAACAGTGACACCTCGTCCATGAGTCTCTTCCCAGGCACGTTCGGCATTGATATTATGCAAATGCCATTGCTTGCTATATTGAGGGTCATTGGGGGCGACTGAACTATGGTAAACGTAGTTTGGTTCGATCGATTCGACATCTTGACTCAGGCTCGATCCTCGGAGCTGTTCGAGTAATGTTCGATCGCCCTTGATAATGTATAAATGTTCTGACTGCGAAAATTCACTATTGAGCTGGGGTGTTCGCTGATATTTACTAGTAATTACCTGTAATTGTCGATCAATTTCTGTTGCTGGGATGTTCTCTTTAAAGTCGATCACCAGAGAATCAAATTCTCCCCTAGTTGCCAATCCCTGAAAGTTGAAGATGGCATACCCGATGCCCAGACAAAACAAGCTTAATATTAATAGTTTCCGCATATCCAGCGATCGCTCTTACGCTCAATTAATATCTCTAGGATAACTGTTTAAGTTGGGAGTTGGGTGGTTCGGCTCCGCTCACCAACCGAGTTGGGAGACGGGGAGACTGGGAGAAGTGAATTTCTTGCTATTTACTAAACCACCATCCACCATTCACCATTCACCATCCACTACCCCCGAACCAATTGCTTAATTTTGATCACTGTCTCCAGATAATCGCGATCTTTGCCTTGTTGACGGTATAGTTCGGCTGCTGCCATATAATTGTTGATCGCACCTTGACGATTTCCCGATCGATAGTAGGCGAAACCTCTACGGGTGTAAGCCTCGGCATAGGTTGGATTCAGGGCAATTGCTCGATTGTAGTCTTGGAGTCCGCCTTTGCAATCATTTAGTTCACAGAGCGCGACTCCACGCCCCATATAGGCGGGTAAACTATTGGGATTGAGGGTGAGGGCGATATCGAAGTCTGATTTTGCGCCCCGCCAGTTATTGAGGGTATTCCGAATACTGCCGCGAAGTAGATATCCTTCAGCATATTCAGGCTTGGTAGCGATCGCTTTAGTATAGTCAGCTTCTGCGCCCTGCCAATCTTTGATCAAAGTCCGAGCAACTCCTCGTCGGAAATAAATTTCTTCAAATTGAGAATTTAGGGCTAATGCTCTGTCGTAATCAACAATCGCCCCGCGATAATCACCTTTTTGGGATTTATTACCAGCAGTAATAAAGAAATCATCGGCTGTGACTCCGACTGCGGTTAAAGCTGATAGAGAGGTGGGACTGCCAATATCGACATTGAAACTACTGGCAACTTGCTTGAAAGTATTGATCGGAATTGCCAAACCACTTACGGGTTTAAAATTGATACGAGTTTCTTCCTGAAGGGGGGCAGTTTCAGTGGTACCAACGCTCTTGCCATTGATCCCGATTAATGTGCCTGCTTCCGTGAATAATCCACCACCACTCATGCCTGGGAGAATATCCGCATTCCCAATCGCTAACCCATAACCGCGCTCTTGAGACTGGCGACTGGTAGCGACTACGGTGCCTGAATTAAGCTTTAAAGATGTCCCCTGAAATCCGACTGCAAAGATTGGCTGTCCCTTGACTGCGGTGGCAGAGTCTCCGAGTTGGGCGACTGGATAATTTTGATCACTCTGAAACGAAATAGTGGCAAGATCGAGCGCATTAGGGGCAATCTTAACTTTGATTGGTGCACTAGTATGTCGCTGCTGGTCAGATGTAGTAATTTGCAATGGCGAATTGCGGAGATCGTTCACCACATGAGCCGCCGTTAAAATAGTGTAAGTGCTGCCAATACGCTTAATTATCACTCCAGAGCCTTGTTCCGATCGAGTTTGAATTAAAACTATTCGATCGCTGATATTAGTGCTAGGACTAGCCGCGATCGCCCTCACAGGTAATATCTGACTATGTAAGGCAGCAATACTGATACCTAAAAGCGTATGAGTGAATAGTTTCGCCATGAAGGAGGGTTTGGATGTGATACGACCTGATTATTTAGGTATCTACTTGCTACCTCAATTTGGATAACTATATGGCGGATTGGGCACTTTATCATCCGCTAAACAGCTCAAAAATTAGCTACGGTGACACAAATTAAGACTATGTGGATCTTTTTTACGCCAAATCTAGTAGAGGAGATAGGGGATAGGGAACAGAAGCGTCCCCATCTCCCACACGCCTACGCCCTCTGCGTGGGATAATAGAGGTCTATCGATTACCTTCGGTAGGCTACGCCAACGCAAAAACGTAAGTTATGACCGAATCCACTGAAAATCAGTCACCCATCGATACCGAAGCACTGCTGCTGATGCTGCGCCGGAAAGAAGGCAACTGGGTAGGCTGGGGCAAAGCTTGCCAGCAACTCCAGAAGGCTGGACTTAACCCCCAAGATATTTTTGAGGGGACTGGATTTGAGCCGATCCAGCAAAATCAAATTATTGTTGGTGCTCAAGTTTTCGATAGTATGATTCGGGTCGGCATTGCACCAGCGACGGAGGCTCACTATCAACGGATGGGTAGCGATAGTCTCTACGAGCTGCGGATTCTGAGTCATGAAGACAGAGCTGCTACCGCTGATTACCTCTGCAACCGGAATATTGACTCAGCCGGATCGAAAGAAATCGCTAAGGCATTTAAGGAGTTTTCCTACATGCGTCAGCCGCCAGATGGTTTTACCCACCATCCAGGTGATGCTATCGCTTATCAATACTGGCGATATATCAAGCAACAAGTAGATCTAACTGAAAAAACTCGGTTGATCGCACGGGGGCTAATGTTTGCCCACAGCCAAGAGGCGCGTAGTCAAATTGAAAAGCTGCTGACTTCCCTGACTGCACCATCCCAGAAATTAGCTCCAGCATTACCAATTTATCGGTTGGAATCAGATGAAGAGCTACCTCGCACAATTCCATTAGCGGGGATGTTTCCAGTTTCGAGTAGTGTTTTGGCAGATGTCCCCCAAATTTCGGCGACTGGTTCCTTCCAGATTATCAAAAATAATTGGGCTGGTGGCTGGGTGACTTTCCCAGGTTGGGGGGTACTATGCAAGGCAGAAGATCCAGTTGCGATTATCGGCGATCTGGAAAATTTACCGTTCAAAATGTCCAACCAACCACCCGAAACGATCGTTGTACTCGATCGGAGTGTGACAGAGTGGAATGAGTTTAGTTACTTTGCGATTGATCGGGATGGTAAAATTGCCATTGAATGGTTCGATACTGTGCCTGATGTACCAATTCTAGCGAAGCTAGTGCTGGTGATTCATCCCAAACGACCGATCGATCCTGACAATCCCAAGGATCTGTGGGAACTGGAAGACTAAATTATCGAGACTACTACAAACCCGCCTTTTTGGAACAGGCGGGTTTGTGATCCAACCAAGTTAGTAGTTCTTGAAGATTACAGCAATAAATCCAGATAATCAGAGACTGCTCGTTCTGTCGAAAAGTACATACCTCGATCGATCGAAGTTGCTTGATCGATCGGCTGATCCAATGTCTTGATCATCGCAGCGGCTAATGCGTCAGCATTCTCGATCGGCACCAACATACCATATTTTCCACCTGCTAAAATTTCTTCAGGCCCAGACGGACAATTCGTCGCCACCACTGCACAACCACAAGCCATCGCTTCAATCAGCACCGTAGGCAATCCTTCCCAGCGGGAAGACAGCACAAAAGCACTGGAATTATGCATATAAGCATAGGGATTTTGGACAAACCCTGGCAGGGAAACATCAGCCCCAATCCCTAGCGAATTAATCTCGGCTTCTAGCTCACCCCGCAAGTCACCCTCACCCAAAATCATTAGTCGAGCTACTTTTTGCTGCCTCAACTTGCCAAAAGCTTGAAT
>JAJAYU010000364.1 GCA_026786125.1 Chamaesiphon sp. | reverse complement strand
AGCCTGTTGTTTGAGCTGTTGCTCTAAATCTCCGACACCAGCGATAACCAAGCGAAGATTAGGTCGATCTCTCGCCACCCGTGCAAAAGCTTGTAAGAGATAAGTTAAACCTTTAGCTTCTGACAATCTGGCGACAGTACCGATGATAGTTTGAGAGCTAGGATCTAACTGAAATCTCTCGGCTAAAGCTGTAACTTGAGTTGAATTGATCGTAGGTATAGGTACGCCATTATAAATTAGATTAAGTTTGGCTGGATTCATTCCTAACTTCAATAAAAGATCTGATTCAGACTTAGATATCGTGATTACTCTGGTAGCCCACAGATTGGCAAATATACAAGCTAACCGATAACTAATATCAGCACTGGCTCCATGATAGCCATGTACCGTAAAAACGATCGGCAATTTGGGAAATAATAACCGCAGCGGAATCATCAATTCATGTGCGCCATGAACGTGAATTAGATCGATCGATTGCCGTTGGTTCGCCGCTTTAATTCCGGCGATTAATTCCCGCAATCCCTGAAAGAAGTTCCGATCCCATGAAGTAAATTCAGTATAATTCAGTTGCTTTTCTAGAAACAAGGGTAAGGTTTTACCCGTTGGTGCAAGTAGCGAAATCTGATACCGCTGTTGAAATTCTTCGATCAGACTTAACGCCTGTTTTTCGGTACCACCCTGTTCTAAATAAGGCAAAACATAAACCAAATGCTTGGTATTTCCCATACTTATGTAGGGTGGGCACTGCCCACCAATTAGGGTTTACATACTACTACGATCGATCACCTATAAATTAGCTGAAATCTAAGTGGTGGGCATTGCCCACCCTACGCAGTTATTCTATGCAATTAATTACTTCAATGCTTGCAACACACCCAAACTAGTTTGAATCGGCACAATGTTCAGCGTGTCGGGAGTTGCACAGAATTTGAGATCGTCAAAACATTCTAATTTAACCAACCGTTGTCCGTGAGTGGCGAGATAAAATAATTCTAATAGATTGTCTTGCCACTGCCGATACAATGCGATCGAAGCAACTAACTCATCATTTCCGGCTACATCTGCCAATTTTACCCCCAGTTTAGTAATGATACTATCGGCGATCGCTCCCGCGCAAACCGTATCTTCTAAGGAATAATCACCTTCCCATCCCGATCCTACCATCCAGACTGTCTCTGGCTGCTGAGAGACGACATAATCAACGATCGCTTGACGATTGACTAAAGCAGCAGCAAGCACGATTTTCGCGTCTTGGATCCGCTCCAGGGTACGAGTACCATTGGTGGTGCTGATAAATAACCGCTTACCTTTAACCACCGCTGGCGTGCAATCCAGGGGCGAATTTCCCAAATCGCAACCAGCTACCTTTGCACCACCCCGTTCGCCACCCCGCAACCGTAATTCGGCTGGCCATTTGTTACTCACTTGCATCAAGACATCCATGTTGCTAAAAGCTTGGATTGCCTCAGCTCCAGAGTTTAACGCTGCCGAGATGGTCGTGGTTGCCCGTAGTACATCGATCGCGATCGCACATACTGGCAATTCATCAGTAGGTGTACGTTCGGGAGTATGGTAGGTATATAATTTCACAGTTTAAGACAAAAATGTTTCTGATTCGTAGTAGCTGTTGCTAGCCCAATTTAATTTTAAGCCTAGTCGCACCCTAAAATTCTGGCTATCCACAAATCAGGGTAGAGGTAACTAATTACCCCCACCCTGATTTTTGTTAACTAGTGAGCATGTATCTAATATTCCAAGACTGAAGAATCGACTTCTCGACTCCATGCTTGAATTCCACCTTTGACATTCGTGCCTTCAATTCCCGCTTCTTGGAGAATTGCCAAGGCTTTCGCCGATCGACCACCCATCTTACAATGAGCAATCAGGCGATGACCATTGAGCGCAGCCTTGACTTGCTCGATGCCCTTACCATTTTCGATGTCGGGGAGGGGAATCAAAATCGAGCCAGGGATTTTGGCAATCTCATACTCATTGGGATTGCGAACATCAATCAAGACAAAATCATCAGCACCGCTATCGATTAGGGCTTTGAGTTCAGTTACAGTCATTTCTGTGAGCATACTTTGTTGGGCAGCTTCAGCCGCCTGCGCTTGAGGGATTCCACAAAACTGTTCGTAATCGATTAACTTTTCAATTACTGGGCGCACAGGATTGGGACGCAGTTTCAACTCACGGAACTTCATCTCTAGGGCATTGTACAATACCAATCGACCGCTGAGAGTTGTTCCCTGACCGAGGATAATCTTGACCGTTTCCGTCGCCTGAATCATACCGATCATGCCTGGGAGGATGCCCAAAACACCACCTTCGGAGCAGGAAGGCACCATCCCAGGTGGTGGTGGCTCTGGATATAAATCGCGATAGTTTGGCCCACCCTGATAGTTAAAGACAGTCGCTTGCCCTTCAAACCGGAAAATCGAC
The DNA here is from genome assembly GCA_026786125.1 of Chamaesiphon sp. GTDB lineage: Bacteria > Cyanobacteriota > Cyanobacteriia > Cyanobacteriales > Chamaesiphonaceae > Chamaesiphon. The sequence goes on along the minus strand of JAJAYU010000364.1, from coordinate 2,075 downwards.
CCGTAGACGTTGGGTTTGTCTAATAATACGCAGGCATCATTAACCAGATAGCGAGTAGGGAAGTTGTCTGTACCGTCAACGACGATATCATAAGGACGAATAATATCTAAAGCATTCGCCGAACTCAAGGCTGTTTCGTAGAGATCTACTTGACAGTAAGGATTGATTTCATGAATTCGGTTTTTCGCCGATTCAATTTTGGGTTTACCGACCCAGGAAGTGCCATGAATGACTTGACGCTGAAGATTGGAGTGATCGACCACATCAAAATCGACGATGCCGAGCCGACCAACGCCAGCAGCTGCAAGATAAAGTAACAATGGGGCACCGAGTCCACCCGTGCCTACACAGAGGACACTGGCGGCTTTGAGGCGTTTTTGCCCCTCTAAACCCACTTCTGGGAGGATCAGATGCCGCGAATAGCGGGCATATTCCTCTGGTAATAAATGGATTTCGTCCAGGTTCGGATTGAGCATAGCTAGTTCAATGTAAAGCTGATGATTGGTGATTTCAACAGCGATCGCCAAGAGGTTTGGTATCTAGAAACTAACTAGCACTCTGACCGTCGCCGAGTGGTCTACAGGTACAAAAGTTGAGATTTGAACACTGTTTACCAGACTGATAGATCTTATTCTACCTTGTTTGCGGAGTATCTCGATCGAAAACAAAATAGGGATACACCCGCAGGTATACCCCTATTTTTTAATTAATCGAAGATTAATATTTATGCTGCGACTGGCACGGGATAAACGCTGATTTTCTTGCCGTTTTTGCCTCTGCGCTCAAATGTGACAACGCCATCAACTAAAGCGTAGATGGTGTAATCTTTGCCCAAGCCAACGTTGTTACCAACATGGAAAGAAGATCCACGTTGACGCACGATGATGTTACCAGCGCGGACTATTTCGCCACCGTATTTTTTGACACCCAATCTCTGGGCGTTTGAGTCTCTGCCGTTTCTAGTACTACCTGTACCCTTCTTAGAAGCCATAATTTACCTCGGATTACTAAAATTATTGTGATGATTGGTTTTAATCGTTGACACTCAATCAAATCCTAAGCTGCAACTGCTTCCGCTTCCGCTTTGGCGATCACTGCACCATTGACGCTGATGGAATCAATCATCAAGCGAGTCACTTCTTGACGGTGCCCACGTTTTTTACGGGTTTTCTTTTTGGGCTGCATTTTGTAGACGATGATCTTGCGCGCACGGTAGTGACGCATGATCGTGCCTTGGACAGTCACACCAGCGACTAGTGGTTGACCGATTTGGATGCTGCCGTCATTTTCGAGTAGGAATACTTTATCGATCGAGACGGTGCTATCAGCTTCCCCAGGTAACAATTCGATATCGTAGAAGCGACCTGGCTCGACTCGCATCTGCTTGCCACCAGTCTCAATAATTGCGTAAGTCATAGATTTAATGATGTGAAATGCCGTACGGGTAGTCTGATTGCCGATGCAAAAGACATTTGTAGATATATGACCCGATCCGAGCGTAGTTATAGACAGCCCCTCATTATGACAGATCGAGACCTGTCGAGTCAAATAATTTTAATATCGATCGGCTTGCATCTGAGCAGTGTTGGATAACTGAGGAATTTCCGTATACTTGCCCACTGCTGACATCCCAATCCCATAGCCAGACATTGCCAGTGTGCCAAAGAAGACTGTATTCATCAATACTTGAGTCAATACTTCGATGCCAGGTATTTTCAGGAATACATACTGTAATAGGAGTTGACACAGCGAGATCAAAATCCCGATCAAAATCGCTTGGATCACATTAAATCGGATAAACCGACTAATCCGAGGATTGATTGCCACACCGATGTATAGCCCTAAAAATAAAATGAATCCACCAAAGCCGTTGTTAATCGCTACCAATGGTAATAATGGTGTGTATAATTCCCGCACGATCGGAAATTGTTCAAAAACGAACACACCAAAAAAGTATACATCAGCGATCGGGAGTAAGTAATCCAAACCCCCAAAAAACCGATCTGCTGCTGTCGCTGAACTTTGCGAACTCATCTTTAATCTTACTCCCAGACATAACTAGAATTGCCGTACTT
>JAJAYU010000363.1 GCA_026786125.1 Chamaesiphon sp. | reverse complement strand
TCAAGAACAATACACCGAGACATCTTCACCGTATTCAATCGATAGCATATTTTACGATTCTTTAGTGCTGCTTGTCGCCGCTATTATCTCCTACCTACTCCATATCCCTAATTATTTCGATCGCTCTCCAAACAGCGGAATGTGGGTTCAAGGATGTGAAAATTGGGATTATTGAATCCTAGATGGTTTCAAGCCTGACTGGACATTTGACTGGTCAAATGCTAGAATCGAGATAACTAAACGTCCTTGATATGACTACCGCAACTCCCCCTAGACTAGATCCAGCCAAGATTCGCCAGAAATTATCCCTATCTCAAGAAAAACTCAGTAGCTTACTGAAAGTCAGCAGTAAGACTGTCAATCGGGCGGAAAAACAACATCTACCGCTCAAAGACCCTGACGCTCAAGCTAGATTAGCTAAATTAGACGAAATCGTCACCCTCGGCTTGATGGTTTATACCCTTGATGGCTTGAAGGAATTTCTGACTACGCCACTCCCCGTCTTCGATCGCTATACGGCCCTCGATCTGATGCAAATTGGTCAATTCGATCGGGTGATTAGTGCCTTAGCCGCAGATTTTGAAGGCTTGGGTTTCTAGATGTCGATTCAGTCTTTTATTCAGCCGTGGCAAGGTACAGCAGTACGGCATATTCCCAGGCTAGCCGAGCAGCAGTATGATATCTATGATTTTAGTTATGCAGGTAGAAGTGCCGAAAATCGCTGGAATCTTCAAGGTGAACCGACACTATATTTAGCTAAGGAAAAGAATGTTGCTTTAGCTGAGTACGCACGACACTTTAAAGTCGATCGATCTGCATCTCTGGCGCGACAAATTCGAGAGCGAATTGTCTACCGATTTGATGTCAGACTAGAAAAAGTATTGAATTTATGCCAACCGGAAGTATGGCAAGAATTATCCCTTAGTGATGCCCCCAATTGCTTTCAGAATCGGGATGTTGCCAGAGCTTGCGCTAATTTTATCCGCTATACTACTCCCGCAATGGCGATCTTTGTCCCATCGGTGGCATTTTTGGATAATGTCGAGCAATGGTGTTTGGTGCTTTTCTTGGAAAAACTGCCTTTAGACGTGCGGGAATTCTTACCTAACGCGATCGCTGATGGGAGTTTTCGGATCGATTAAAAGAAGAAAGTATCTGTGAAGATTGTCCATAGTGCCGCAACTCCAGCAATTTTTGCCATCTTCTGTGCCGACTCTTGGGGAGCTATAAATAGATCCAGAACTAATACTGTCAAACTAAATACACAAATTCCATTGAGCGCATCTGCCCAAGATATCCGCAGGTAAGGATGATCGACATTGAGATAAATAGTCGAACGATTGAACTCAATACTCCAGTTCCACAAAATCGAACCGATCGATGTCGTCAATGCCGTGGCAATTTGAATTGGACGAGATAGTCTGATTTTTAATAAGGAGCATAAACCAATCGTCACCAGTCCATTAAATAACGACCACAAAAAAATGTATGGAGTTAGATAGAAAATTGGAGTAGCCAAAAAGCCGATCATTATTCTCACCCCACTAATATTATAGCTTGCTGTAAATAACCGATCGAGTAGTCTGAATTCATCCCAGCTCAATTGCACTGTTTAAATGGATCTAATATCAATATTTGTAACAAAATACTACTTGATATAAAAAATGGTTAGATATAGATGTATTCTAACTGTAACTACTAGATTAAACAGATTGATAGAACTAGGCGGAAGAATAGCAATCCAACTAGCTCGGATAATGGCGCAAAATTGAAATTACTAGTTTAATAAATAGCCAAAACACTATGAATTTATTTTCTCGCCTATTGTCGAGATTAATACATTTGTTAAATATTGGGCAACTGCGCCAGATGAATCTACCAATTCTCCAATTTAAACTGCTATGGACTTCAACTATGATGTGATTATTGTTGGTGGTGGAGTGGCTGGATCGCTATGTGCCTGGAAACTCTCCCAGCAGAAAAACCTGAAGATTTTAATTATCGATGAAGGTGCCAATGAATTAGATGAAAATCAGCGTAAAGAATTTGTTTCGACTTTTGCAGTAGCAACTAACAAAAGCCAGCTTTCACCCTATACTAAACTCGAAAGTAATAAATATGCCGTCAACCAAGATGGCGGTGGCGATAAATTCAATCTCAATCGTTACTATGTGCAACCAGGGCCAGATTTGTTCAAGAGTGCTGGCGTGCGAATCGTTGGTGGTAGTACTTGGGCTTGGCGGGGGAATACACCCAGATTTCTGCCGAACGATCTCAAGTTGAAAACGACATACAACGTGGCAGAAGATTGGCCGATCTCCTATGACGATATCGAGCCTTACTATGCTGAGGCGGAAAGAGAGCTAGGTGTTTCTGGTAACGATGAAGAGTGGGATAATATTTTGCCAGGTGCCTACCGCAGTGTGAAGTTTCCGATGCCAAACATCGTTCAGAGTTATGGATCGTTGCAGGTGAAAGACAAGATCGAGGGTTTGGAGATTGATGGTAAAACTATCAAAGTTGTCAGCACTCCTCAAGCTCGAAATTCCCAAGCATATGATGGTCGCTCGGCTTGTCAGGGCAATTCAAGCTGCATTCCCATCTGTCCCTCTGGGGCGAAATATGATGCTTCGGTTCACCTGAACAAAGCTAAGGCTAATGGGGTGGAACTGAAAACAAGCTGTGTGGTGACAAAGCTGGAGGCTGGAGCGAATGGTAATGTCAATCAGGTGTTTTTTAAGGATTGGTCAACAACAGCTATTAAAGAGCAGTTCTTGACAGCCAAAATTGTGGTGCTAGCTACCCACGGGATTGAAACTCCCAAACTGTGGCTATCTTCACCCACGTTAGGCAATAAAAGCGACCAAGTAGGCAGAAACTTGATGGATCACTTAGCGGAGGAAGTCACTGGTTTATTTCCCGATCCGGTCTTCCCCTTTCGTGGGCCTCAAAGTACCTCTAGTATTGAGGTATTTCGAGATGGCGACTTCCGTAAGTTTTGTGGGGCTTTTCGGATGACGATCGGTAATGATGGTTGGGGCCGAAGAGAGCCGCCGATTAAATCTTTAGAAAATCTGCTACTAGAGGATCTGGGGGTGGATGATAGTGGCAAGAAGAAGACTGGCATCTTGTTTGGCAAGGAGCTGCAATCGCGGTTAGAGGAGCGCGTCACTCGACTGCTGCGAATTGGTTATTCGACTGAAATGCTGCCGAATAAGGATAATCGCGTGACGTTATCCGATGAAAAGGATGCCTTCGATCTGGTTCGACCCAAAATCACTGTGAAAATAGATGACTACTCGAAGAAAGCACTCGCTTATGGATACAGTGTAGCCAAACGTATTTTCGATCGGATCGAAGGCAATCGAGAGGTCGAGCCAATCGCGCCCACCCTATAATATAACGGTTCTGGACACATTATGGGTACTTGCAAAATGGGTAACAATCCCTGTAGTTCGGTTGTAGATGCTCAAGGTCGATCGCATGAGCATCCCAATCTCTATGTCGTCGGCTCCAGTGTCTTCACCACAGGGGGAACCTCAAACCCCACCTTAACTGTAGCAGCTCTTGCCTTACGCACTGCTGATGCGATTCGATCGGCAATATAGGCTAATATTCACACTTTCTGGCACAGAGGAGAATACAAATGGGTTTTAATTTAATCAAAGGTACATTTCACGTCGTCGGCTATTCTCCCGATGGTGATTCCATTCGATTTCGTGCCGACAATGAAGCAAATTGGAGTTTGCTAGGCACAGGGCGACTGACTATCAATAGCAAAAAAGATGTCCAACTTCGGCTCGAAGGCATTGATACTCTAGAAACCCACTTTACAGCCCCAGGGGGTGAAGTACACCAACCGCGATCGCTCGCTAATGCTGCCACGGACTTTTTACTCAGTCATCTCAAAATTACTGACGTAGTTTGGGATAGCGCACATCGGAATGTCACTGCCGCGAAGGATGGGACACCAGGCTATATCCTAACTAGACAAAAAGACATCAACGGACGACCTGTTTCCTTTGTCTTTGCGGGGACTCCCTCAGAGCAAGATGGCAGCAATATTTTCTTGGATAGCAACCGATTGAAGAAAAGCCTCAACCATCAAACTTTGGCAGCAGGGAATGCTTATCCAACCTACTATCAAGGTCTGTTTGCCGAGCTACGTCAAACTTTAACCGCAGCAGCAACGAAAGCGAGAACCAAGCAGTTAGGACTCTATCAACAGGATAAAACAAATAGTGGATTTGTCCTCGATCGACTCGCAGTTATAATCGATGAACAGCCAATTCTGCCCAAGCTATTTCGCCGTTTATCAGAGTTTATTGCTGGAGAAGATCCCCCAAATTTAGCTGGGTTTCTGACATGGCTAGCAACTCGCGATCCTAAACCTGTCATGATTATTTCAACTCAAAATTTCACTCATTTTGATAATTTAATTGAGGTGAAGGGACAGCAGGTTCGCTTATTAGAACTGCCCGAAAATTTAATCTTCAGCCCCTAGTCTTTAATCATAATCCAAATGTTTAGGTTCGATCGCAATGTAGGCGCAAGCTTGACTTTACTCTTGACTGGAATCCTCGTGGCACTGTCAACTCGATCGGTCGAGGCTCAAGTCACACTGCTGCCTTTTTTCGACACTATCGATAATCCGATCCCTGTCGATTTTCCCGTCGGAGTTAAAAAAGACATCACTCCACCACCGCCGCAATTAGAGCCGTTCGATCTGCGGGTTTTAGCGATGTGTGGGACTGGATTCGATCGACCTGTGAGCGAACAGAGCTTTAGAAAGCTGTTACAGGATTTTCCTGATGTCTTAAATCGGCTGAAAACTGCGGTGGCAGGCACAATCAAGCCTAATCGGAGTAGTGATGCTGCGTTCACAGATGATTTAGTCCAGATCTGGTTTGCCCAGCGCGGCTTTAAACATATCCTCTGCGGTGAAAAGAGCGACAAACAGGTCAACAATGTCCCGATTTTAGATGGGTTACATTTTGCTGGACGATACTTGCAGCTTCATCAACAGTCTGGCATCAAGGCTGGACGCTTTGTTAGTAGCACCACGAAGCAAGAAGTGCTAGATGGGGTCATTTATACCTTTGGTACCAGAATTGTCCAGGGAAATGTCAAAATTGCCGAGGCTCCGATTAAAGGGTATGCTTATGTGC
>JAJAYU010000362.1 GCA_026786125.1 Chamaesiphon sp. | reverse complement strand
CCTCTAGCTGAAATTCAGGAACTATCGATCGAATATAGCTCAATGTTATTAGTCGATGAAGCTCATGCCACAGGTATCTTTGGTGCCACAGGTGCAGGTATTGTCGAGGCTGAAAATCTAGTTGGCAAGCCATTGATTGAGATTGGGACATTGAGCAAAGCCATCGGTAGTTTGGGCGGTTATGTTGCGGGTAGTGCCAGCCTGATCGAGTTTCTCCGCAACCGCTGCGCTAACTGGATCTACACCACTGGATTGTCCCCTGGGGATACTGCTGCGGCACTGAGATCGATCGAGATCATCACAACTACCCCCCAACTGCGACAACAACTGTGGCAAAATGTAGAGTACCTAAACCAAAGATTTAGCAAACAACTACCGCAACTGCGATTAATTCCTTCCGCATCACCAATTATCTGTATCGAATTACCAGATGCGCGAACGGCGATCTCGATCGGTAGTAAACTCAAACAAGCAGGTATTTTTGCCCCTACCATCCGCCCACCGACAGTTCCCACCAGTAGAATTAGACTATCGCTGATGGCGACTCATCAACAATCACAATTAGCGCAATTAGTTAACGCGATCGAGCTAATATTTAGTGCAGCCGAAGTAAGCTAAGATGTTGTTAAAATAGCTCTACTACTCTGATACTTATTCCCTCATCTAATTCAAGTTTTGGCCAAACCGAACTCCCGATTTGATTTTGAACAGGCAAACCAAGTCACTAAACAATTAGTGAGCCAGATGCCTAAGTGGTTGCGATTGCCGTTCATCCGAAGTTGGGTGTTCTGGGCAATTATCACCCTCGGTATTTCTGGTGGACTAGTTTATCTAGCTTTAGGTCTATTATTAAACCCCAAAGCAGTACCAAACTGTCCCGAAATGTTTGTGCCAATGTCATCGGCATCCCTGCGGGTTTATTGTGGACAATTGGCGGCAAGTAAGCAAACATTGCCAGATTTGATCACAGCGATGAATCTTGTCCAAGATGTTGCTCCTAACGATCCTACTCGCAATTATGTTGATAGTAACGTCCAAAAATGGTCACTTCTAATCTTGAGATTAGCAGAAGGTACTTACCAAGACGGTAACTATGATGATGCAGTCAAAGCTGCAAAAAAAGTCCCGAATACTGTTTCTGCTTATAAAATTGTCCAGAAAAGACTAGGACAATGGGAAGAAACTTGGACTAAAGCAGTCAGATATGATCGGGAAGCTAGAGATCTATTAAATAGTTCAAAATGGGTCAATGCTTACGCAGTAGCTGTCAAATTGACGAGTCTCAATAATCGCTATTGGGCAACAACTAAGTATCAAGAATTGGCTGACATGGTGCAAATTGCCAAGGCTGATAACTCTAAATTAGACGAAGCACGTCAATTAATTAAGAGTACTGAAATCGCCTCTCTCCTCAAAGCAGTGGAGATGTCAAATAAAATCGATTCCAAAAGTTTTGCTTATACTGAAGCTCAAAATATCATCGCGACAGTAGCGAAACAAATGCTCAAACTAGCGACAGTCAAGCTAGATGGTAATGATTGGAAAGGTGCTTTGGAAATCGCCAATAAAACGCCTGAATCTCCAGAAGTTAAAACCGAATTGCAAAATCTGATCAGTCTCGCACAAGCGCAATCACACGCCGTCAATAGTACAATCGCCGAACTAGAAACAGCAATCTCCTTGGTGCAAAGCATCAAAGCAGATAGCCCCATGTATCAAAAATCCCAGAAGTTTGCAGGTGATTGGCAACTAGAAGTCCAAGATCTGGCAAGACTCCAGCACGCTCGCAGTCTGGCGGCGACTGGTACAGTAGCAGATCTCCAATCGGCAATTACTCAAGCCCAAAACATCCCTAAAAATAATCCACGCGGCAAAGAAGCCGCTCAAGTCGTCAGCGAGTGGCGCAACCAAATTGAAACAGTTGAAGATACTCCATTCGTACAGGCTGCGGATACTCTCGCGGCTGATAATACGATCAAAGGAGTCCAAGGGGCAATCGCCCAATTGAGCCGAATTCGCCCAGGACGCGCCCTTTACGCCCCATCTCAGCAAAGAATCAAACAATGGACTGCCGATATCCAGCGGGCTGAAGATACCCCGATCCTAGAACGAGCCGAACGCTTGGCTAATACTGGCGATTTGGCGGCGGCAATTAAGGTAGCCCAAAGAATTGGCTCAGGTAGAGCAATGTCCGCCCAGCGGCAAGAGCGCGTTGGGGATTGGCAAGGGCAACTCCAAGCTGCGAATAATGTTGCTGCTGCCCAGAGACTAGCGGAAAGAGGTACCCCCGAAGCATTGCTTGGTGCGATTCAAGCAGCAGCTAGAGTACCGAGAAGTTCACCGTTACGCGCTCAAGCTCAGTCAGCGATGGACAACTGGGGTGGTCAAATGTTAGAAATTGCCCAAAGTGTCGCCACCACAGATCTGCGTCGGGCAATTTCGATCGCTAAAGTCATTCCCGAACGCACTTCTGCTTATAATTCTGCCCAAAATGCTATTCAACAATGGCAACAGGAACTCGATCAATCCGCACCTCCGGCTACTAATGATAATGGCTTGCCAAATTAGGGGAACTGGCAACAACATTACTAACAGCTAAAACCGGAAGCATTCAAACGGATGATTAGAATTGCTCAGATTCAATCCTGGGTAATAATTTTAACGTTCTCAATCCCACAGTCCTTGAGACCAAAAATTCCAGTCGTGGAAGTCATATTAAATTGCAGCGGCACGATCGTAATAAAGTTATCCTTAATTGCTTGCACATCAGTTTCGATTTCCGGTGGCAGATGGAGATGTTCTGGCTGATCTAGATCCTGTACCACTTCTCCTGATAACCAATAATAAGTCTTACCACGGGGATCTACCCGTGTTTGAAACGTATCAACATATCGCCTAATTCCCTGCCGAGTAATCTTAACTCCCGCAATTTCTGAAGCTGGGACGGGTGGAATATTCACATTTAATAATGTCGATTCGGGGAGTGGTTGCTGCTCCAAATAAGCGATCAGATCGCGGGCAAAATTCGCTGCTGGTTGAAACTCTCGATAGCTAAAACTAGTTAAGCTAAATGCAATACTGGGAATGCCTTCAATTGTTCCTTCCATCGCCGCAGATACCGTACCAGAGTATAAAACGTCTGTGCCTAAGTTTGCCCCATGATTGATGCCAGAGAGGACAAAATCGGGGAAACTGTCGAGCAAAGCTCCTAAAGCTAACTTCACACAATCAGCCGGAGTACCCGAACAAGACCAAGCTCGAATACTTGGATGAAAGATCCCCGTAACTTCTTCCGCCCGAATTGGATCGTGGAGCGTCAAACCATGCCCAGTAGCAGATCGTTCTCGATCGGGACAAACTACAATTACTTCATGTCCAGCTAGAGCTAGTGTATCGGCTAATGTCTTGATTCCGAGGGCGAATATACCGTCGTCGTTGCTGATTAATAATTTCATGGGGATAGTGGATGGTGGATAGTGAATGGCTTGCACTGTTCGCGTAGCGTCTGCCTCAGCAGAGCGTAGCCGTTGGCGGTAGCGGAGCGTTTGCCCCAGCAATAGCCTCTCCGCAAGGAGAAGTGTGGAT
>JAJAYU010000361.1 GCA_026786125.1 Chamaesiphon sp. | reverse complement strand
CAGGTGAAAAACTTAGTAAACCTTGCGCCGAGAAACAACACGAGCGATGATGCTAATTACCAAAATCATCATCAAGATTAGTAAAGCAGCTACCCAAGCTAATTGTTGTTGGTTCTTGTATGGAGAAATGGCAAAGTTGTAGATCAGCACCGATAAGGTGGCTGTTGGCTGCCAGAGTCCATTGATATCATATTGGTTAAACAGACAGGTAAACAGTAGTGGAGCCGTCTCTCCAGCCGCTCTAGCGATCGCTAGTGTCACGCCAGTGGCGATAAATGGTAATGATGCTGGAAGCACGATTTGGGTGACAGTTTCAAAGTTAGTTGCACCCACCCCGATCGCAGCTAGCCGCGTAGCTTTAGGTACAGACTTGAGTCCCTCTTCCGCTGTGCGAATAATCGTTGGCAACATCAAGACTGACAATGCTGCGCCGCCAGCAACAGCGGAAAATCCACCTGTCAACAGTACCACGATCCCGTAGGCAAATAGTCCAGCGATAATCGAGGGTACGCCACTTAGGACATTCGTACAGAAGCGAACAAACTGAGAGATCCAGTTACCCTGACTAAATTCAATAGTATAAATAGCTGTTAATACACCAAAGGGTATACTTATGATAGCACCGATCGCGCAGGTCAGCAGAGTACCAATGATCGCATTTTTCAGCCCACCGCCGGACATTCCAGCCGCAGGCGGTAGATCGGTAAAGATGGCTGGAGACAAGCCGCTGAGTCCATTGGCGATCACCATGTATAGGATCGAAGCTAGGGGAATAATGGAGATTGCTACACAGGCAAACACCAGCCCAGTCATGACTTTGCCAAATAATTGGCGACTGGGATCGACACCAAACTGGTTGCCATCTAGATCGGATTGCCTTGGTAATTCAGAAGATATAGGAGTCATTGGTTCGGCTTTGGGTTTGAGATTTTAGTCTTTAACTTTTTCAACTTTTAACTAAAAAAACTACTCTACTTGCTGAAAGCGGGAGATCATTGCTTGAGCAAGGATGTTCACCAATAGGGTCAACACCATCAGAATCAAGGCTTCATAGAATAGTGATGACTTTTGAAGACCGCTAGCTTCACCGAATTGGTTAGCAATTAGTGAAGACAACGTGGAAGCAGGTGCTAGCCAGGATATATTTACCTGGTTGGCATTCCCTACTAACATTGCCAACGCCATTGTTTCACCTAGTGCCCGTCCTAGTGCTAACATCACCGAACCAACAATCCCTGACAGGGCTGCTGGTAGCAACACACGCATGATAGTTTCCCAGCGAGTCGCCCCCAATCCATAAGCCCCCTGACGGAGCTTTGGCGGTAAGGATGTCAGTGTGTCACGGGAGATCGCAATAATTGTGGGTAAAATCATGATCGCCAGTACCAATGACGCTCCAAATAGCTGTCTACCACCTGGCTCCGTCGCAAAAAAGGGAATCCACCCCAAAGTACTGTGGAGTCCTTGCAATAGCGGTTTAATCGCTGGCAAAAAGACAAATAATCCCCACAGACCATACACCACACTCGGCACCGCTGCTAATAGTTCGATCGTGAACGCGATCGGTTGAAGAATTTTTTGCGCTAAAAAGTTTTCGGTCAAGAAAATTGCGACCCCAACACCCAGTGGCACTGCAAATGACAGTGCCAGCAGAGAACTCATGATCGTACCGTAGACATGGGGGAGTGCCCCATAGATATTCTTGACCGGATCCCAGGTGCTGTCAAACAAAAATCCTAACCCGAACGCCTGAATCGCTGGTAAAGCAATTACCAGGAGTGAGTAGGCGATCCACAGTAGGATCGCTCCCACTGAAATCGCCAGTACTAGAGTTAACCGCTGGAAATTTTGGTCGATCGATCGTCCTAAATTGAATCTAGTCGATGCGTCCAGGAGGGATGTTTCCTTGGGATTTGAAGGTTGTATCGCCATAAAAGTTTATTTAACTTTGGTAAGTTCTGCTTTGACCTTGGTCACTAATTCATCATCCAAAGGTATATAGCCCAGCTCCGTCACTGTCGTCTTCCCTGTGGTCAAGGCCCACTCGATCGTCGCTTTTAGGGCTGTATTCTTGGCGGCATCTTTGGATTGGGGATAGAGCAGCAACCAAGTTAATCCAGAGATGGGATATGCGTTGGGATTAGCAGAGTCAGGAACCAAGAGTGCGAGATCGGCAGGAACTTTTTCACCAACAAATGCCGCCTCGCCTGCTTCTGGAGTGGGCACGATCAGCTTCCCAGATTTGTTTTCGATCGCTGCCATCGACATATCAGTCTGCTTGGCATAGGAATACTCAACATACCCAATCGCATTCGGTGTTTGTTTGATCTGAGCCGATACACCTTCATTTCCTTTGGCACCAGTCATTCCAGCAGGCCAAGAAATGGATTTATTCACACCTGCTGTCCAGGTGGGACAAGCAACTTTTAAGTGGTTTGTGAATTGAAATGTGGTACCACTACCATCAGAGCGGTGGACAAATTGAATTGCACTATCAGGTAATTTTGCACCAGGATTTGCTTTGGCGATCGCTGGATCGTTCCACTTCTTAATTGCACCCGTTGTGATGCCACAGTAAGCAGCGCGAGATAGCTTCAGATCTTTGACTCCATCCAGGTTGTAGGCAAACACCACACTACCGCCAGTCATGGGGATTTGAATCGGTTCTGCACCATATTTTGTTTTGAATTTGGTGCGTTCTTCTGGTTTCAATGGTGCATCGGTTGCGCCGAAATCCACTGTCCCTGCTAAAAATTGTTCTATCCCAGCCCCACTACCTACGGACTGATAACTGATTTGAGTGCCAGGATTTGCTTTGTTGTAGTCAGCAAACCAGCGTTGGTAGAGCGGAGCAGGGAAAGTTGCCCCAGCACCACTGAGGGAGGCACTAGTCCCACCACTAGCCGCAGGGGCAGTAGTTGATGGTGCAGCACCATCAGATGGCGGAGTCGCAACATCAGGGCTTTTGGGGGTACATGATGATATGGTTAGCCCGATCGACAGGGCTGTTAAAGCTGTCCAAACAGTGGGGCGTAACCTACCAGTTGCTACTGGATTTTCACTAGTTAGTTGTTTAATTTGGTGATCGTTCATCAGATATTTTCTCCTCAAATTTTTTGCGTTCTATTTATCCCCAGTAGTTTGGGGTGAACATGTTTAAACTATATCTAAATTTGACACCGTTTTATGATGTAGATCGATCGTCTGAATCAAGCTTAACCAGATGTTAACCCGATGAGGATGGAGGCTTAAAGAAGGTTGCGGTAAGATGCTTCTGGTATCAAAATAAGCCAACAATTTGTCCAAAAAGCAATTGTTAAAGCTGGTAGTTTTTGAGATCGGTGTGTTTTATATAAACTTGACAATTTTACCAATGTTATTGAAAAAATTTGGTCGCCTGACCACTCTCTCTGTAGTTGCAGTATCGGTATTTGGCACGCAACTAGCAGCATGGGCTAATGTGACACTTAGTGGTGCTGGCGCAACTTTTCCGCAGCCACTATATGAGAGATACGTGCGGGAGATGCGAAAAGCTCATCCAGATATAAAGGTTAATTATCAAAGTATTGGTAGTGGTGGTGGTATCAAGCAAACGATCGCGGGTACAGTAGATTTTGGGGCTAGTGATGCCGCGATGACCGATGGCGAAATGGCCAAGGTCAAAGGTGGTGTCCTCTTGATTCCTACCGCTGGTGGTGCTGTATCGGTAGCTTACAACTTGCCTGGAGTCAAGAATCTCAAGCTTTCTAATGCAGCTTTAGCAGGCATTTTTACAGGTAAAATCACCACCTGGAACGATCCAGCGATCGCCCAAACAAATAAGGGTGCTGCCCTACCTAGCAGTGCGATTAAGCCTGCGGTCAGAGCTGATGGTAGTGGAACATCATTTATCTTTTCCAACCACATGAGTGCGGTTAGCCCAGCATTCAAGTCCGCAGTTGGGGCTAGTAAAGAACCAAAATGGCCATCTGGTTTCCTCAAAGGTAAAGGTAATCCTGGCGTGGCAGCTTCGCTCAAACAAACACCAGGTTCGATCGGTTATGTCGAGTATGACTTTGCACTCAAAAGTGGACTCTCCTCAGCATCAGTCCAAAATGGGCGCGGACAGTACGTTGCTCCATCCTTAAAGACTGCGAATCAAGCCTTAGCTGATGTCCAGTTCCCCGCAAATTTCCGTGCATTTGATATCAACTCTGCTCAAGGTTATCCAATTGTGGGCTTGACTTGGTTACTGATTCCTAAAACCCAAAAAGATCCAAATAAAGCTAAAGCCATCAAGACAATGGTGAAATGGATGCTCACTAGTGGTCAGCAATTTAATGACGATCTTAACTACACTTCAATCCCTGCTAGCGTCGCTGCACGGGCGATCGCAGCTGTTGAATCTGGCGTGAAGTAATCTAGATCTAACTAATGTCATTCTCTGAAAAATCTATGCCTACGCCAATCACTAATAATTTGGCTAGGCGTAATCGTCATTCTAAGCCAGATCGAGCCGATCGACTATTCCGCTATCTGATCTATGCTGCTAGCGGAGTATCGGTGGGGATCCTGTTGTTGATGGGCTGGACTATTACTGGACACGCCTTACCCGCAATCAAACAGTTCGGGTGGGGCTTTTTAGCTGGTCGGGATTGGAACGTACCAGACCTCAAGTTTGGTGCTTTACCGTTGATTTATGGCACCCTTGGCAGTGGTTTGATCTCGTTGATCTTTGCGGTGCCAGTCGGTTTGGCTGTCGCAATTATCACCAGTGAAGACTTGTTGCCGAAGTGGTTGCGATCGACAGTTGCCTTTACGATCGAGTTACTAGCAGCGGTGCCGAGTGTGGTGTTTGGATTGTGGGGCTTTTATACCCTGATTCCGATCCTACTGCCGATTCAACAGTTGCTCCATGCCAAATTTAAGCATATTCCGTTATTTAGTACTGAACCGTCGGGATCTGGACTACTGACAGCGGGAATATTATTGGCGATCATGATTTTACCCACTGTGGCTGCTGTCAGCCGAGAAGTACTGTTAGTTGTGCCCACTTACCTCCGCACTGGTTCGATGGCGTTGGGATCTACCCGCTGGGAAACAATCTTTCGCGTAGTTTTACCCAAAGCTTTTTCGGGGATTGTCGGCGGCGTGATGTTAGCCTTAGGTCGAGCATTGGGTGAGACAATGGCTGTCACAATGGTGATTGGTAATACCGAAAATATTAGCCCGTCAATCTTTGCCCCTGCTTACTCGATTCCCGCAATCTTAGCAAATACATTTGCCGAGGCTCAAGAGGATATTCATGTTGGCGCACTGACTTACCTAGTGCTGATCTTGTTTGCGATCACTCTATTTGTAAATATTGGAGCCATCAGCTTAGTTAAATTGGTCGAAGGCGGCGAGAAATAATTGATGAAAAACTCACAAACTACTAAATTAATTACGCCATTATCCCCGTTGCGAAGTTTATTCGATCGGGGTATGACTGTTTTAGCACTAATCCTGACGATCATCGGCATGTCACCGCTGATTTCAGTATTGTGGAATATCATCTCCAAAGGATTGCCTGGACTCACCGCCACCATGTTTAGCAAGCCGATCATTGATGAGGGTTTTGCCAATGCAGTTGTGGGCACATTGACCATGATTACCATTGCATCACTATTAAGTATTCCAATTGGGATTGCCACAGGGATCTATTTAGCCGAATATGCGCCTGATAGTAAAATCAATCGAACGATCAAATTTTTGAATACGATCTTAACCGGAGTTCCCTCGATCGTTGTGGGGATTTTTACTTACGATGCGGTTGTGTTAACTAGTAAGAAATTATTTGATTTTAGTTATAGTGCCTTGGCTGGTGGGATTGCTTTAGCAATATTAATGTTGCCAATTATCGCACTGACAACTGAAGAAGTTTTGAAACTAGTCCCCACTAACCTTCGACTAGCTTCATCTGGTTTGGGTGGTAGTAGATTTCAAATGATCGCTAGAGTTATTCTACCAACGGCTCTACCAGCATTAGTTACTGGAGTATTGCTGGCGATCTCCCGTGGGATCGGGGAGACAGCACCGCTACTGTTTACGGCTCTGTTTACCCAAGATTGGGCTGATAATCTGTTGAGTCCAACGGCTTCTTTACCTATTTTAATTTTCAATCTCTACAACGACCCCGATCCAGTTAAAAATCAATTAGTTTGGACAGCCTCTTTTTTCCTGCTTAGTATCGTTTTATTAATTAATATCTCCGCTCGATTATTTTCTAGCCGCGCCAGATAGAAATTTAATTAATTGATAATTGATAATTGATAGATTATTAGGGGGAGATTTAGATACGTTGTTTTCGTTAATACTAAATATTTAATTTCAATTTTATGGACACACTTAATCAATCTAACTCAAGCATCAAGACTGCTATTCAGGTAAACAATCTAAGCTTTTTCTATGGTATCTCTAGAGCATTGGAAAATGTTAATATGAGTATCTTTCAGAATAAAGTTACTGCGATTATTGGGCCATCTGGTTGTGGTAAGTCCACTTTTATCAAAGCACTGAATCGGATTGGTGAACTAGAAGGAAAAGTGAAGACTGAGGGACAAGTTGAATTCTACGGACAAGATATCTATCATCCTCAAGTCAATCTCAATCAACTGCGACGACAGATCGGGATGGTATTTCAGAAGCCAAATCCTTTCCCTATGACTATCTATGAAAATGTTGCCTATGGAGTCAAAATTGGGGAAGAAAAAGTGCGTCGATCGGATCTCGATCTCGTGGTAGAATCTGCCTTGCAGGGTGCAGCTTTGTGGAACGAAGTCAAGGATAAACTCCACAAATCTGCACTAGGATTGTCCGGTGGACAGCAACAGAGATTGTGTATTGCTCGTGCCTTAGCCGTTAAGCCACAAGTACTACTCATGGATGAGCCTTGCTCGGCACTAGATCCAGTGGCGACGATGAAAATTGAAGAATTGATGCACAGTTTACGCAACGAATTGACGATCGCGATCGTCACTCACAATATGCAGCAAGCAGCGCGAATTTCTGACTATACCGCCTTTTTTAGCACCGATGAAAGTCGGATTGGGCGGATGGTAGAATTTGGCGAAACCAAACAGATTTTCTCATTCCCCGTCGATACCCGCACCAATGATTATGTCTCTGGTAGATTTGGATAGTCGAATAATTCTCAGTCTGAGAATGCTGGGATAGATCGATTGTTTAATCAAACAGTAGAGATCAACTTTGAATCTGCTTAACTGATAACTGAAGCCAAAATAAGTCACATAGGGGTCATACCCAATCTGTGCTACTCAATTTGGGTACATTAAATAGACTGGCTGCGATCGAGTCACTTTAGTTCAGAGTTAAGATCGATAAAATCATGGGCGTAATTCTTTTTACTGTTGTTGCAATCGGCTCAATTTATGGGCTGACTTCGTTTTTGCGATCGTTCTCACGGGATCTGCCCAGTTCGCGGCGGGAAGCATTTACACTCGGTTATCCACGGGCACCGATGCCTGTAGAGCCAGTGATTACCCCCGTCGATGAAGAAAAAGTCAAAAAGATGCCAGAGCGGTTGCCTCAGGTAAATTTAGAATACATTCCCACGGCGACACTAATACCAGTAGTAAATCGATCTGCCGAAGTCTTACCAAATTTCACCCCCATCCCTGCCAAGATCGAAGCATCACTATTGTTTCGGAGCCTCACTCTAGCAATGTTTGCTATTAGCGTCTTCAGTTTAGATTTCGCAGCAGGAACCCATTTCAGTTTGAGCGGTATTCCCTTTGCAGCAGTTGGTGCCGTTTGGAGTTGGTACCGTCGCCATCACGCTAAACATTGGTTAAATATTGCAGTATCGATCGCTAGTTTGGGGCTAGTACTTGGTGTATTTGTGCCAATTATATTCAAACAAATTCCCCTAGAGTCTAGACCATTTGTAACTGTGGAATTAATACTGGGAGGGATTTTGATCTCCCTGAATCTGGGTTTGAGCTTTCATCTCTACAGTCGGCGAGTCCTTGGATATTGTCTCCTAACAAGTGTGATTTTAATCGGTGTAGCGGCTGGAATTAGTCAGAATATTGGGCTTCAGAATATCGGCTTTTTAATTGTATTTTGTGGGTTTATGACGATCTCTATGCCCACTTTGATGCTCGACTATCGATCGAGATTAGCACTCCAGCCGATCGGGATCCAATCTTTACCAGTTCAGGGGCAATTATCATACAAAAAGTTACCTTGGAAATACTTAAACCAACTAGTGGCAATCTCGATCGGTTTAGGGATTATTTTAGCGATCTTCCTCCCCAATTTTCGTCTGCCCGATCTCTCATTCAAACCACCTGGGATCGAGAATATTAAAACCCTCGCCCAACAATCTCAGCAATCACAGAACAATCCAGCCTCAAACAATCGTAATTCAACACCACCAGTAAATCAACAAGAATTAGCTAGCCAAGTATTCGGACAACCGAATAACAATAACTATCCCGATCCAATTAAGCAGGAAAATCTCCAACTCCCGCCCGAACTTGCCAGCCAATTGCAACAATTTACTCAGCAAATTTTAGCCACCTCACCCCAGCCGCTCAACTCTGATTTTGATCGATCTACTTATCTCGCCGAATACCTAAAACACCACCATCAAGATCCTCCTACACCAAGGAATACAGCCAATTTACCCCCACTCGATTCTAAATCAATTCAAGCACTGATCGCCCAATGCCCTGACGATACCAAAACCTGTAAACTAGTTGGCAATAAACAAGATCTACCAGTAGTTTACACCTCCATGCTGCGCTCGATCGGTATCCCCAGCCGCTTGAAAACAGGTGAGCAGCTAGCCCAAATCGATCCACAGACAAAACTCTATCCGCGCCCCGCCGACAAGCCTCTGAGCCAAACAGAGATGTACTCTCCCAACTGGGGTTGGGTAAATTTGGACTCCACTCCAGATCGTCCCGTCCTTAACCTGACACCAGCACAAATTGATCAACTCCAAGCGCAAGCCCAGCAACAATCTACACTTAATCCACCACCTTCCACCACCCCTTCAGCTCAAGCTAGTCCAAATCCTCCGAATCCTCAACCAGATCGGGATCGATTGATCGAAAATTCATCACCACCAACTCAGCAAAATCCACCAAATTCACCTAACCCACCAGCAGATATTCCCAAAGATTTCGATCCAACTATCCTCAAAGCGATCGTCATAATTATGGCAATTATTGGTGGGATTGCTTGGTATTTGTGGCACCGAAAACAAGCACAACAACAACTAGCAACCCTACCACCGATCGAACGGATCTATCGATCGATGATCGCCAGCCTGAGCAAAGCTGGTAACGCCAAAGTTCCCGCCCAAACCCAACTAGAATATGCCCTCAGTATCAAAAATACTGAGCATCCCCAAATTGCCAAAATAGTCGAAGAAATTTCTCAACTATACACAGCATGGCGATATGGGAACCAAAAAATTGATGTCGATCGATTAGCTAAAAAACTCCAGAATCTTCAACATCTCCAACAATTAGCCGCAAATAGAAAACGCCAACGGTGGATCGCCAATCAAAAAGCTTTGTGGATGCCTGGAAATATCACCAGCAAATAAATATGGCAAATTTTGACAAGCTCGAATGAATTGGCGTGCGATCGACAGTTTTTGAAAGCTACTAAAGCCTGCCATTTAATCCTCTAACTTTTAATCGCTTCTTAATCGAACATTAATCTTTTGATGTGCGCTTTTTGACATGGCAATTTGGATTTGAATGGTAATATTTGCTTAAAAATAATAGTACCAATCACCTCCAATTTCTAATCACTAGTCGATTTTCTAAGTTTGATCGATAGCTATAGAAATTATTGGATTAAAACTGCTCGTAAACCATTTGTAACAGACTCCACGCTATCTCCAACCAATCACACAAATTTGGATCGTTATGCAAACTGGAAATCACGTTATCTTCATCCATCCCGATGGTACTAGCCCATCCCACTACGGAGCAGCGCGGTTCCTCGAAGTTGGTCCTGATGGACGACTAAACTGGGACAAACTCGACAAAGCGGGTGTCTATCTCGGTCACATGGAAGATCAGCTAGGCGGCACATCCAATGGTGGTGCTATCACTCACGCTACAGGGGCAAAAGTCTATGCCGAAT
>JAJAYU010000360.1 GCA_026786125.1 Chamaesiphon sp. | reverse complement strand
CGATTCCGACCGCTACTTGGCAACGTCAGTTTCACCAAGATTGGCAGCAGCCGTATACAGTTCGCTATGAGAGCAATCTGGATGATGGACCGTTTCATGGGATGCCATTAGGCGGATTTGGGGCGGGATGTATTGGTAGATCTCATCGGGGCGAGTTTAATCTGTGGCATATCGATGGTGGTGAACATGTCTTTAAGCACCTGGGTGCCTGCCAGTTCAGTGTCTTTGAACAAGCTGGGGATCGGGCGCAAGCTTATGGGATGTCTACAGTGGCACCGGAAGATGGGAGTTTAAGTCGGTGGGCATGTTATCCTCAGACGACCCTAACAGGTCAATCAACAGGTACTTATCAAGCTTTATATCCCAGAAGTTGGTATAGCTATCAAAACGTCTTCCAGGCGCAATTAACCTGCGAACAGTTCTCACCAATTTGGGCAGAAAATTATCAAGAGACTTCCTATCCGATCGCTATATTTGAATGGACAGCCCATAACCCCACAGATCAACCGATCACTCTCAGCATTATGCTGACGTGGGAAAACACTGTCGGCTGGTTTGCCAATACCAATCCATCGAGCAAAGTCGAAATTCGTGATGATGGTAGTCCAGTTTATGATTACCAACCTCGGATCGGTGAAAGTGAGGGCAATTACAATCAGTGGATTGTGGATAATTATCGGGTTGGTTGTCTATTAGATAAAGCACACAAATCAGCCGTACCGAGTGAAGGTGAAGGGCAATGGTCGATCGCCAGTATTGCCAATCCGAGTGTAGAAGTATTTTATCATTCGCGTTGGAATCCGATCGGTGATGGTAGCGATCTGTGGCATAGTTTTGCAGCCGATGGTTCCCTGCCTGATATCGATGATGAAACTCCTGCCAAACAGGGCGAAAGAATTGCCGCAGCGATCACCATTCGCTTCACCCTCAAGCCTGGACAAACCAAAAAAATTCCGTTTATTCTCGCCTGGGATTTCCCGATTACCGAGTTTGGTAAAGACGTAAATTATTATCGCCGCTACACCGATTTTTTTGGTCGATCGGGTGAAAATGCTTGGGCTATGGTGCGGACTGCCCTCAAGCATTATGATACTTGGCAACAACAGATTATCGACTGGCAGCAACCAATACTCGATCAATCCGATCTACCTGATTGGTTCAAGATGGCTTTGTTTAATGAGCTGTATTTACTCACAGATGGGGGGACACTCTGGACAGCCGCAGACGATCGAGATCCCGTCGGTCAATTTGGGGTGTTAGAATGCCTAGATTATCGCTGGTATGAAAGTTTAGATGTCCGCTTATATGGTTCTTTTTCAGTACTGTTACTCTGGCCGAAATTAGAAAAATCAATCCTAATTGCCTTCGCCCGCGCCATCCCCACCGAAGATACCAATCAACGCTTAATTGGCTACTACGTCCAAACCGCATTCGGCTATGAAGATCGTCCCCAAAATGTCGATCAATCGGCGATGATGGCACCCCGTAAAACCCTCCATGCCACCCCCCACGATCTCGGTGCACCGAACGAACATCCCTGGGAAAAGACAAACTATACCTGCTATCAAGATTGCAATCTCTGGAAAGATTTGGGTAGTGATTTTGTCTTGCAAGTTTACCGCGCTTACGTATTTACAGGCAAAACCGATGTTGAATTTCTAGCTGAATGTTGGAGTGCAATTGTCGATACCCTTACCTATCTCAAGCAATTCGATCTCGACAACGATGGGATGATTGAAAACTCCGGCGCACCAGATCAAACCTTCGATGATTGGCGGCTCCAAGGCATTAGTGCCTACTGCGGTGGCTTATGGTTGGCTGCATTGGAAGCAGCGATCTCGATCGGTCAAATTCTTACCCAACAATATCACGCACCACTCACCCCCAATCCTGCCGAAATCATCCCTCAATATCAAGCTTGGTTAGACGATGCCAAACCCATTTATCAGGCACAACTCTGGAATGGTAGTTACTACAGCATCGATACTGGCAGCGGCTCCGAAGTAGTTATGGCCGATCAACTATGTGGTCAATTCTATGCCAAGCTACTTGGACTAGCTGATATCGTGCCTCTAGATTGCGCTAAAACTGCTCTAGAAACTGTCTATCAATCCTGTTATCTCAATTTCCAAGGTGGTAAATTTGGAGCCGCCAATGGGGTCAAAATCGACGGTTCACCATCGAATCCCAAGGATACTCATCCGCTGGAAGTGTGGACAGGGATTAATTTCGGGATTGCCGCCTTTTTAGTCCAAATGGGAATGCGGGATGAAGGATTGAAATTAGCTGAAACGATCGTTGAGCAGGTATATACTAACGGATTGCAATTTAGAACCCCCGAAGCGATTACTTCTGCTGGTACTTTTCGCGCTAGTCACTATTTAAGAGCAATGGCGATTTGGGGGATTTATCATACATTATCAGCAAGTTAATTAATTGATACTTATAAAGTAATTTTTTGATGTTTTTTTCTAAAGAATTAAAGATTGACAAGATATGGAAACGATCGACTTGCTGCGCTGTGGTCAATTGCAGGGAATTAAGCGGCTGGATTTAGCTGCTGGTTTAACCGAATTCCCAATCGAGATTTTCGATCTAGCCGATTCGCTCGAAATATTGAACCTGTCTGATAATCAGCTGCGATCTTTGCCTGCCGATTTGGGACGATTAACCAATCTTAAAGTTATTTTTCTGAGTAACAACGAGTTTGAGGAAGTCCCTGCAATATTGTAAGATTGTCCAAATTTGTCGATGGTGGGATTCAAATCTAACAAAATTAAGTTGCTGGGGGAGAATGTCTTGCCCCTGGGTGTCAGGTGGCTAATTTTGACGGATAACCAGTTGGAGCAATTACCCAAATCAATCGGTAGACTCCAATACTTGCAAAAATTGATGTTAGCCGGAAATCAACTGAGATCGTTACCCGATGAAATGGCTGCCTGTCAGAATTTAGAGCTGATCAGATTGGCCGCAAATCGGCTGGAATCGTTACCTGATTGGTTATTTACGCTCCCTCGGTTATCCTGGCTGGCATACGCTGATAATCCTGTTTGCGTTGCTCCTCCGCCGTCAACAGTACCGATCATTTCCTGGGCAGATCTAACCCTCGCCAACACCTTAGGCGAAGGTGCTTCTGGGGTGATTTCCCAAGGTGTATGGCAACCACCAGCCCAGCCACCAACGGCGGTAGCGATCAAGATTTTCAAGGGTGCGATCACTAGTGATGGGAAGCCAGCAGATGAAATGAATGCTTGTCTGGCTGCTGGCGGACATCCACACTTAGTGGGCGCGTTGGGTCAGATCGGTGATTGCCCTGATGATTCTCTTTCAGAGAGGCCTCGCCAACGATCGGGTTTGATGTTAGCGTTAATTCCGCCCGATTATCAAAATCTCGGCAATCCACCTAGTTTGGATACCTGCACTAGAGATACCTATGGGCCTGGGGCATCATTTTCAGCAGCAACAATTTTGCGAATCTCGATCGGTATCTCATCTGCTGCGGCACATCTCCACGCCCAGGGAATCATGCACGGCGATTTATATGCTCACAATATTTTGGTAAACGACATCGATCATCCCTTGTTAGGTGATTTCGGGGCGGCATCTAGTTACAATCTGGATGACAAAATTACTGGTGCAGCTCTAGAAAAATTGGAAGTCAGAGCATTTGGTTGTCTATTAGAAGACTTACTAAATCGCTGTGAATTACCAGATAGTGAGGTAAATAAGTTGATGATCTACCAACTGGATAAATTAAAACAAGCTTGTTTGCTGTCAATTTCTGCCGCTCGTCCCCTGTTTGGAGAGATCAGTAAAACCTTAGCAGTCTTACCATGATTGGTGTAAACCCGACTTTTTCAAAAGTCGGGTTTATGCCAGTACTAACTTTAATTTAGTTACCAAATAGTTTTTTGGCAGCACGTTCGCTACGGGCTTCGGCTGATTCCATCACATCCGACATCTTCTCTAACATCTCACCTGGATGATTTTCCAGCACTCTGGTTGAGAGTGAAATTTTGCCTGTACCTTCGTCGAGATCGATAATCATTGCTTTAATGGCTTGACCAATCTCGAACACCTTTTCACAAGCTTCAACCCGATTTTCGCTGATTTGTTTGATGTAAATCAGGCCAGTATTACCCTCGAATTCAACGAAGGCACCAAATTGCTTGATCCCAACAATGATACCAGTCACTAATTGACCACGTTCTAGCTGACTGAAGTTAGCAGTGCGAGTAGCTTTGCGTTGGGAAAAAACTAGTTTATTTTTGTCTTTATCAGCTTCAATGATTACACCTGGAATACTAGTACCAACTAATGACTCCAGATCTTTTTCGACTAATTGCGATCGAGGTACAAAGCCCCGAATACCATGGAAATTGACTGTGACACCACCTTTATTCACACCAGTGACGCGCAACTGGACTGATTCTTTGTTGCTTTGGATGTCATCAACTTGATTCCAAGCATATTTGGCTTGTAATTGGAGTTTGGATAGGGTTACTTGACCATCGGCATTTTGTTCGCGGATAATCAAAAATTCTTGTTCATCACCAATTGGTAATAGTACTGATAGATCGGCAGATTCATCTGCGGCGATTTCCTCTCCAGGTACAAATGCCAGTGATTTACCATTGATATCTACATAGACACCATCGCTATCATAACTATGAATTTTACCCCGCACTAGTTGGTCTTTTTCAAAGGCGACTACTTCAGCATCGAGAGCTTTGGCAAAGTCGTCCATTGAAAAGATTTCGGCTGGGGTACTTTTAGGCTTATTCATTAAATTAGAGGGTAGGTTTAGGGTGTAGGAACTAAAAGTCCTAACATTAAGGTCGCAAAATGCTAGTATCGTCGATACTAAATAACATCTATATCGTACCCGCGATCGAGCCTGAGTGAACAACTCTGGCAGTCAATCAAGCTGGCCTCAGTAAGTAAGTTCTAATTTTTACTCAGTATCGATAGTATTAACATTAAATCTCAATCGCCACGGCAAATTCCCAAGTTTTTCTAAATATTTTGCTATAATGCTCGCGAAAACCAATTTTGGCAGTCTTTGTCAAGGGTGATGGAGCCTCATAGTTTGCGCTTGGGATATGAATGCTCATAACGAACAGCATAATCTATTTGACTATGCTGTTTGGAACTATAATCAGTCAGACGATATTAATAATTTCAAAATATAGGTGTCAGGAGTGGCTAAATCAGCTAGAGGCGGACAAAATACTAAGCGACTATTACCAGGTAAATTATTCTGGTTAGCGATCGCGGCTACTTCCTGTGTAGTATTCGCACTATTGCATTTTATCTTTGGGAGCATATCGGCAGATACATTGACTGCTACCACAGGTATCAACAAAACTGTTGAGGTCACAACTTTGATCGCCAGTAGCATCCAGATGAACTTTGATGTGCCTGCCAGTTATCAAGCAAAGACAATTAAATATGCACCTGTTCCGGCTGGAGAGAAGGTGATCGCACTTACCTTTGATGATGGCCCTTGGCCGGAAACTACTGAGAGCATCTTGGCAACTCTCAAAAAAGAGCAGATCAAGGCGACTTTCTACATGGTTGGTCAGCCGCTCAAATCTTTCCCCGAAATTGGCAAGAAAGTACTTGCAGATGGTCATGTCATCGCCAATCATACCCTCCATCACTGGTATCACAAAATGACTCCACTGGTAGCTCAACGAGAAATTGAAGATACTCAGCAAATTATCAGAGAAGTGCTGAATGTTGAAACAGCCTATTTCAGACCTCCAGGTGGTGTCCTCACCAATGGTTTGGTTGCCTACGCCCAAAAGCAAGGCCAGTCTGTCAATATGTGGTCGGTGGATTCTAATGATAGTCATCCAAAGCGTCCTTCACCTGAAGCTATGCTCAAGACTATTCTGGCAAACGCGACTCCAGGTGGAATTGTCTTGATGCATGATGGTGGTGGCAATCATGGGAATACAGCCAAAGCTGTTCCCCAAATTATTGCTAAGTTGCGCGAACAAGGATATAAATTTGTGACAGTACCCGAATTACTGGAAATATCCTCAGCAGGTGCGGAAAAAGTAGCTAAAGCTACCGATCTGCCAGTTGGGAGTTAGGAGTTGGAAGTTGGGAATGCCGAAATGTTAGCATTCTCCCATCTCTCCATACCATTAATT
>JAJAYU010000359.1 GCA_026786125.1 Chamaesiphon sp. | reverse complement strand
CCAGGGAGAGGATCGTCCATGTGCAGCATCCGGCGCAGGGTGCGGGTGATCTGGGGAATCGTACCCGATTTAACGCTGTAAATCGGCACTTGACGCACTTTGCTAATCTGGCGCAGCTTGGAGTGGTTTTTGATATGTGTCCGCAGTGCTAATACAGCGTCCGCATTAGCCATATCTTTGGTCAGCACAACTGGTAAGTTTAAGATTTCAATTACCTGCTCTAATTCGTCCCGCCCGATGCCGTAGGGATAAACATGCAGTGGCAAGTCTTCACCATTGGCACCAGTGACAGCTCCAGCATACGATGGCTCATCGCTATCCCAATTTTGCTCTAATAGTTGGGAAAACCCTAGATCGGCTTCGAGGGTGGCTTGAGAGGCATTGGTTGCTAGGGTATTCGGTCTTAGTTCTAGTGGAGTCATCGGCACCATCGGAGCCATGCGCCCAGTCGATCTCCAGCCACGGGGTGATTGGGGCACATTGGGTGGTGGCATCAGACCATTTCGACCGAGTTCGGCAACTTGACGAACGATACTAACTTTACCTTCATCGTCAACTGTTCTAACTTGGGGTGTAGGTTGGCGACCACGCAAGAGAATATCGACCATTTCGGCGACGCTATCGTGGACAACCCACTGATGGCGATCTTGCATTTCTACGGCAATTTCAAATGTCGGTGGTGACTTGCGTTCGAGCACGGTTTTTTGGGATGCGCGTCTACGGGCTTCATCATCGCCCAGGGTGACAGTTTGAATCCCACCCACGAGGTCAGAAAGAGTCGGGTTCTTGAGCAGGTTTTCGAGCTTATTACCGTGGGCGGTGCCGACTAATTGTACCCCGCGTTCGGCGATCGTCCGCGCGGCGAGGGCCTCTAGTTCTGTACCGATTTCATCGATGATAATCACTTGGGGCATGTGGTTTTCGACGGCTTCAATCATCACTTGATGCTGAAGTTCGGGGCGAGCGACTTGCATTCGTCTAGCTCTCCCGATGGCTGAATGGGGAATATCACCATCGCCAGCAATTTCATTACTAGTATCGATAATCACGACTCGTTTACCAAGTTCATCAGCTAAAACTCGCGCAATCTCTCTCAGTGCAGTAGTTTTGCCCACGCCGGGACGACCCCACATCAAGATTGATTTTCCAGTTTCAACTAGATCTCGAATCATTTCGATGGTGCCATAAACCGCCCGCCCAACTCGACAAGTTAAACCAACAATTTCGCCCGTGCGATTTCGCATACAGCTAATCCGGTGCAGTGTGCGCTCAATCCCAGCCCGATTGTCACCACTAAATGAACCCAATCGATCAACACAATACTGCAATTCGGCTCTAGTTATCGCTACTTCGCTGAGATATTCGGCACCATCAGGAAATCTGGCTTCGGGATAACGCCCCAAATCCATCACAACTTCAATCAGGATGCTGAGTTTGGGATGCCGTTCTAATGTCGTCCGAATCGACTCTGGTAGCACCGCCAATAATTCACCAAGGTCATCAGTGATTTGTGTTCTACCTAAACTTAAATTTTCGTCCATTACAGGTGATTATTTGTGAGTAAAATCCCCTCCCAGGAGCGGCGGTTTTATTCTGGGGTTCCCCCAGAATAAAAAACCGACAAGACAGGGGTGCCCGTCAGGGCGGGGTGGGTAGATCTCCGCAACACCTCTAGAAGAAAATGTAGAGGTTCTTTTTTTAACCGCAGAGACGCAGAGGGCGCAGAGAAAGAGTTAGAGATATGTTGGGATGTTATTTAATTCTTTAATCTGTTCGACTAAATCCCGCGCGATCGACACAGCAGCCGATAATAAGTCTGGATGGCTCTCTAATTTTCCAGGATTATCATCAAGCAAGTCTAATTCATCGAAAATCGGCGCAAGTAACACACGAGCATAGCTACCATAAGCAACACCGTGAACGTGTTTATCGCTAGTTGGCGGTAAAAGTTGGCGTTCCCGCAATTTAGGAACGGTGTAATGATTAGTACCGCCAGCTAACTGGACGTAACCTGGCAGATTTGCACCCAAAACTTTTTCACTTAGTTTAATCGCTGCGTGAGTTGTCCCGGCCCCAATATCGCCACTCATCGGTCTACCATCGGTTTGCCAAACGAGGCTAAATGGTAGTGGGTGTGGATGGTAAGTAGCTGCAATGGTAGCGTGGATCGATCGCAAGTAAGCAATCAATTCACTACTATCAGGACAACTAATTGCCAACAGCTTTAAGTGATGGGCTACAGGTGAAAGGATATCCCACAAACGTCGGAAGTCTGCTAGATGTCCAGTCTGAGTGTGAATTTCGATCGCGTCGATACCATCCTCCGTGGTCAGATAGGGGATAATACTGTTAGGAGTTGCAGTTCGATCGCGTGTCGTAATCAAGCCTAACGGACAAATTGGCAAACACCGCCCACAGCCATAGCAACGCTCATCGATCACACCCGCCACACCGATGGCATCAGCCGGACAAATTCGTTCACACGGACGCAAACAATCAGCCGGACATCGAGCAGGATCGAATTCAGCCTTGCGAAAGTGGGGGTCGGTACCATCATTTAAACTCACCATCAAGAGTGGCATATTCACAACTGAATATCCCTGCTGAGGAGCTGCCAATGCTAATTTTTGAGCAACTTTAATCCCGTCTTTGGTAGCGGTAATTACTGCTAAATCGGCTGCTACATCGATACAATCAGCTCCAGCTAATGTATACACGATCGCTAGATTGCGGATAGCTGGTAAGTGCCCAAAGCTAGCCCCACAGATGAGTTTAAACCATGTCCCCTCAGCTAATGAGTTCAAGGGTGAAGAATATTGCACTGGGACTTAGATAAATTTTTCTGACACCATTGATGGTGAAAATGTGTTAAGCGTAACTAGTAAAAATGTTCATGGCAGTTACCTTCTTTTACGCTAGGTTAATCAGAGTCCGATATCTGAATTATATCGAGATTTATAGGTATATGGCTAGGAATCTCGATCAATATTAATTTTCTGTAATGGGACGCTGTTGTTATAGATATTTTAAGCTCAGGCCTGTCAGTGTATCATAGTACTAAAAGCAAAGTACCTTTGATTTACCAGATGAAGTTGCTACTCAGCTCCGACTATTTGAAGATAAACTGCCTCAAGTCTTAGACTGTAAGACAAACTATCTGGCAGGATTGGCAATGGGCGAGAAATAAGTCATAAGTCATAAGTCATAAGTCGCAAACGGAATTGAGGATTGTCGAGTTGTAGAAAAGTTGAGGAGTTGTATTTTTTGAGTGAGTTGTAATGTTTAGACACTTGTGGAGATCGATCGGTTTAGTTAGCCTCATAATGATGGCAGCGGGTTGTAGTGGGAAGTCGTCAGTTTCTTCAGTTAGTAATGAAGTGGCACAGAGGAATAGTCCAAGTCCACTACCTACACCTAAAAATGTCTGGATGACCGAATTTAAGCAACTAAATGGGACTCCTTATCTATATGCACCTATTTATGTCGCCGAACAAGAACAAAAAAGTATTTTCAAACAGATTAAATCGGCTAGTTCTGAATATGGAAGAGAGTATATGGGGATAGATATTCGGAACTATATGTTCGTGCATCGAGACAATTTATCAGCGGGAAAACTAGTGTCAAATAATAATTCGCGATTATTAGAGATGGAGCAGATTGGTGAACCAGCTCCACCAGCTAAATCAAATCCAGATTCTAGTCGCCGTGATTGGATTAAAACCGTTAAAACATTATGGTATGTCCAGGTTTTAGCTGATACAAATGGAGATAAAAATCTCACTGATGTAGACCGCAAACAGATCGCTATTTCCGATGTTTCCGGTGCAAATTATACTGAAGTTATTAAGGATATTGATAAAATCTTATTAGTTTATCCAAAAGGACTCGCTCGGCGGTTGGTTTTTTATATTTCAGACAATAAACATTTTGTTGGTGATGTGGATATCCTCAGTCGTAAAGCTACCATTAAACAGCTACCTGCTCTCAATTAATTGAGAATTACGGATGGGCGTATACCCTAGTCTTGATCGAGTATTGACTTATTCAATTATCGATCGAGACTAGAGCAATTACCAACGACAATAGAGTTAGAGGATGTCAGAGTTCTTATAATTATTAAATTCTTACAGCCCAAAAACAGCATTATTCAACAGTTGTAATAGAAGATCGCAATACCACTGCCAAGAGTCCTGGATAGAGCCTGTCGAGATCTGCCATTCGCAAAGTATTAATGTGCTGAGTTCCTTCCTTGCGCGTTAACACCAAACCTGATTCGCGCAAGATTTTGAAATGGTGAGACATCGTAGATTTAGCGACAGCGCAATCTAGATCCGAACAGGTTAATTCCCCTGTTTGGGCTAATCTTTGAACAATCTGTAACCGCACCGGATCTCCCAAAGCGTATAGTACGCCGACGAGGGAGATATCTGCGGATTGGGGGTGGTAGAATGGGCGCATGGTGGGTGGGTTTGACAGTTGCAGATGTGCGATTCTCCAGGGGAGAGGCTATGCCAACGATTTCTGATTGTATTGATAGCTACTTGCATTATCTCATATTCATTGATATAGTTTAATAATTCGAGAATATCGAATTATCGAAATAGATCGAGCAAACTAACCTACCTCTTCAAGATCACTTAGTTAGCTATGACATTTACCCATCTGTTTACACCGCTGAATATTGGCGCATTGACTCTAACCAATCGGATCCTGATGGCACCATTGACGCGCTGTCGGGCGGACGAAAACCATGTACCGACGGCTTTGATGGCGGAGCATTATAGTCAACGAGCTAGTGCAGGATTGATTATTGCGGAGGCTACCGCCGCGATGGATGGTTGCTCGGCGTTTGGTGCGGAACCAGGGATTTATAATGATGATCAAGTTGCTGGCTGGAAGCTAGTTACCGATGCTGTACATGCTAAAGGTGGTCAAATTTTCTTGCAGATTTGGCATGGTGGGCGAGCTTGTCATCCATTATTGAATGGTGGTAAGGTGCCTGTTGCGCCCAGTGCGATCGCGATTACCAATGATGAAATTCATACTCCTGATGGGAAGTTTGCCTATACTGTTCCTCGCGAGTTAGCTGATGCGGAAATCCCTGGGATTATTGCTGGATTTAAAGCAGCGGCGGTAAATGCGAAGGCGGCTGGATTCGACGGGGTAGAAATTCATGCGGCGAATGGTTATTTGGTGGATGAATTTCTGCGGGATGGTTCTAATAAGCGCGGTGGAGCTTACGATGGCTCGGTGGAAAATCGCGCTCGGTTGTTATTGGAGGTGCTGACTGCGACGATTGAAGTTTGTGATAGTAATCCAGTCGGGGTCAGAATTTCACCGCTGAATAGTTTTAATAGTATGCTCGAT
>JAJAYU010000358.1 GCA_026786125.1 Chamaesiphon sp. | reverse complement strand
GGTCAAATCCAGCCGCAACCCGCCAAACTTGCACCTGCGCTGACTGTCTTTCGACACCACTACTAACTATCCAGCGATAACTCCAATAACTCAGAGCCACCCACCGCAGATAGCGACGTTTCAGCCAGCGCAGGGGGTTCTGTTTAAAAGATTTTAATTCTCCGAGCATTGGTGACTTTTGATAGAACTTTTAATATATCTATACAATTATGCCAAAATTTTGAAAATACCGCCGCTATTTGGTCAATTTTTCTTGCCAAACTTCCGTTGCAGATCTGCAAGTGTTGCTGGTTGATTTGATTCTGGTGCTGATTGGGTTTTTGGCGATATTTGAGCAGGTTTAACTGATGATGGTTGAGGCTTATTATTGCGCGATACTGGTTGCGGTGCTGGACGATTACCAGTGGGCGTAGCCACACCAGTTTTCATCGTTAAACTCACTCGTTTGAGTGGGACATTGACTTCCAATACTTTTACTTTGACTACCTGTCCGACTTTGACTACTTGACTAGGATCGCTGACAAAGTGATCTGATAATTGGGAGACATGTACCAATCCATCCTGATGCACGCCGACATCTACAAAGGCTCCAAAGTTGGCTACGTTGGTTACAGTACCTTCCAATTCCATCCCAACGACTAAATCCTTAATATCTTCAATTCCTGCCTTGAATGTGGCATATTTGAACTCGGCACGGGGATCTCGTCCAGGTTTTTCCAGTTCATTGATGATATCGCGGAGGGTGGGTTCGCCAACTGTGTCGGTGATGTATTTCTTCAGATCTACCTGTTTGAGTGCTGTACCTAATTTGGTTGGTTCAGTCAGAGGGATATTGACATCTTTGGCGATCGCAGCCAGGATACTATAGCTTTCAGGATGGACGGCAGTATTATCGAGGGGATTTTCACCACCACGAATACGCAAGAAACCAGCGGCTTGTTCGTAAGCTTTTGGTCCTAATTTAGCTACTTTTAGAAGTTGCTTGCGGTTTTTAAAAGCTCCATGCTCGTTCCGATAAGCAATGATATTATTCGCAACTACCGGACTTAAACCAGATACAAATGTGAGCAGTTCTTTGGATGCGGTATTGAGATCGACACCGACATAGTTCACACAACTTTCGACGGTATCATCGAGTTTTTTACGCAGTAATTTTTGATCGACATCATGCTGATACTGTCCGACTCCAATTGATTTAGGATCAATTTTCACAAGTTCAGCCAGGGGATCTTGTAAACGTCGCCCGATACTAATTGCACCGCGTACAGTAATGTCTAAGTCGGGAAATTCTGAGATCGCCACATCACTAGCTGAATAGATCGATGCTCCTGACTCATTTACCATTACTTTAATCGGTTTGGGTTCGATATCTGCCAAAAGTTCGATCACAAATTGGTCAGTTTCCCGTCCGGCGGTACCATTACCGATCGCGATTAATTCGATGTTATACTTCTTGATAAATTGCTTAACTGTATTCGCCGCTTGTTGACGTTGGTTTGCTGATTGATGTGGGAAGACTGCTTCATAAGCCAGGTATTTACCCGTCTCCGATAATACAGCAACTTTACAACCACTGCGGAAGCCAGGATCGATCGCTAGTGTTGGTTTCATCCCCGCTGGAGCCGATAGTAATAGTTCGCGTAAGTTAATTTCAAAGTTAGAAATTGAACCGATATCTGCTTGCAATTTACACTCAGCGCGTACCTCATTTACCAGTGATGTTTTCATCAAGCGATTAAACGTATCCTTGAGCATCCCCTGATAAAATGCTCGGATTGCAGGTAGTTTAGTTTTGATCTCTTGTCTAGCTAAATACTCACAAATATCCTCTTCATCAAATTCTAGTTCCAGCTTGATTACTTTCTCAGATTCGCCTCTAAATAATGCGAGTAAGTTGTGGGGAGCAACTTTACTAATCGCTATGGCATACTTCCGATACATCTCATACTTAGTCGAACCCTCTGCCACATCATCTTTGATACTAGAAACAAATCCACCTTCGGACTGAATATACTCGCGAATATAAGCGCGAAAATTAGCTTTGTCAGCGATCGATTCAGCAATAATATCTGAAGCACCAGCGAGAGCTTCTATGGCTGTCTTGACACCCTTTTCCTCATTAATATACTTCGCTGCTTCCGTCTCTAATTCTACAGGTTGAGCAGTTGGTAGATTGAGAGAACGAATTAACTCAGCCAGCGGTTCCAAGCCTTTTTCCTTCGCAATCGTCGCTCTTGTACGTCGTTTTGGTTTGTAAGGGAGATATAAATCTTCTAATTCAGTCTTGAGTAAGCAGTTCTCAATTTTGGCGCGTAATTCTGGGGTTAATTTGTCTTGAGACTCGATCGAGCTAACGATAGTCTCTTTCCGTGCTGCTAGTTCAGTTAAATATGTAAATCTTTCTTCCAGTTCCCGCAATACGATCTCATTCATCTCATCGGTACGCTCTTTCCGATACCTGGCGATAAATGGGATCGTTGCTCCTTCAGCAAATAAATCTAGAACATTTTGAACGATATTCGGACTTAGTTCTAGTTCGGTAGCAATTTGAGCGCGGATATCTAACATAAATAATTTGTATTTCTTAAACCGTGAGTCGTTCTTTTAATTGTCTATCTATTTTGGATATTTTTCTTACTGCCTTATTCTATATTAATTTATCGATCATCTAGATCGCGATCCTGAATAATTGATGTCAATCCTGCAATCTTGACAGGTGATCTATCTTTGAATTCAACTACTAAAGATAATTCTCCACCCATTGCTGCGATGTAACTTTGTAAAGTTGAAACCAATAGATCGGCGCGACGTTCAAGTCGTGAGACATTTTCTTGACGCATATTTAGTAATTCACCCATGCGAATCTGGGTGAATTCTCTAGCTTTCCGCAAGTCCTGTAATGTCATTTCTTCAGAAATTAATTCATTTGCTCTTGCTTTAATTATTGCTTGTCGATCGGCTGCTAAACTAGCAATGATATCATTAACATTCCTTGTCATTTTTCCTCTATCTCCAGTCTACTTAGATGTTCATCAAATCTTAGATCGGCTTTGGCAATTAGTTGTTTGTAGAATTGTTTTTGACTACTACCAGATTTATCTCCAGCTACCAACAAAATTGCCTTTCTTTCTGGGTCGAAAGCAAACGCCACGCGCCACACACCATCGGCAGCATAAAATCTAATTTCCTTCATGTTCGCATGACGAGAGCCGTTCAATGTGTCTACATGAGGTCTGCGTAAACTCGGCCCAGAAACTTGTAAAAGTAATGCTTTTGCCAAGAGTTCATCTTGTGCTGCTTGGGGAAGATCGAGGAACTCTGATTCAAAGCTGGGATGTAGTTGAACTAGCCATTCCATATTTTCCTATTATGCCCTGTATAGCATATTATAGGCGATCAAAGATCGACTGGCAATAATCATATTCCAGGAGTGTATTTTGGGTTATGGTTATTCCAACAGAGATGGTAGGTTGGGTTGAAGAATGAAACCCAACATTTCTAGTCTGCTGGTGGGATAGTTGGGTTGTGTCCTGAAGTCGCGGCTCCGCCAACGCTGACGCTCTAGCCAACCTACGATTTTCTATCCGACTTTACTCAAAATCTGAGCAACAACGGTCATACTTTCCTCATATAGTAAATCCCGACTCCAGCGTTGGAGATACTCAGCTAATAAATCCTCAGCATTGCGCTCCGCAAGCGAACTTACTTCCTCTACCCGTGCTGTTTGAGTACCGCCTTTGGTTTCCATCTGCATACAGCCAGCTACTTCCGAACAGAGGACGGTGCTACAGTTGGCTTTGGGGTTGGTAGAAGTCAGGCGGACACCCATGATGTCGCCTGGGATCTCACCGGAATCAGCCGTCGGCATTCCCGCTAGTTCGGTATGGATTTTGCGTCCGTCGGGAGCGACAAAATCAATCTCGCGGAGGTCATAATCGCCACCAGAATGGTTATAACTAGTGGGTTGCCATTTGAGACGGCTGGAGAGCCAACCGAGGAACATGAGGGCTTGAGCGGGATTGCCTAACTCGTAATTGATATCCACTTGATCGATCTCGGTGATATCTTTACGTCTAGCTGGCGGATCGAAGGCTTCGGCGGTGAGTTCTTGCCATCCGCCGATTCTGCGCCAGTTGAGATCGATCACGGGTATTCCTTCTGCGAGGATTGTACATAACTGCCCCAAATCGGCTTCGTTAGAGGTGAAATCGGCAGAGTCGAAGATGACGGAATTGGCTTGATGGGCTAACTGTTTAAACAGAGGTTTAGTTGGTGCGGGGGCATCTTTCCACCACAGGAATCGCGGTAAGTCGGACACCGCGAGGTTGGCGATGCTCTCCCCATTGCGCTCTAATGCTTCGGGAGTGCCCCGCAAAGTAATGTATTCGCTACAGACGAGGGAGTGAAGGTATTGCTTCTTCATCGGGCAATACACCGACACCTGTGCGCCAACTCCGGTATCTTTGCCCGCGCTGGGGCAGACGGTGATAATTCGACGGGGATTGGTATTTGCGATCGCATCTGTCACTACATAACCCCGATTATCGACATCTTTTTCGACAGCTAAGGCGTGGGCATCATTAGTAGTGGTGATTCGATCGTGATAAGCAGCCTGGATCTTGTCCATTGTCTCGCGATCGAGTTTACCAGTTGCGGTGAGTTGATAAGCTTTTTGAGCAGCTTTAATCGCTTTTACTTGTGCTGGCCCAAAAATACCATCGATCGGCCCATCATAGAAACCCAATACTGATAACATATGTTGGGTCGGCTCTGGTTCATAGACGATAAACGTAAACGTACTCGCCTGAGTAGCCACGATCGCATCTTGAGCTTGATTCTCTGGCTGATAGTCTTTCCAGATCTGACTTAATTCATGTTCGATATCCGTTACCGACACATCTTTCGGCGCACGAAGCGATACAACTGGAGCGGATTGAGTACTCATTTAGGGGATAGGGGATAGAGGATAGAGGATAGAGGATAGGGGATAGAGAGGATAGGGAATAGGGTAGCGATTTCAGTGGCTGAGTTTAGAAATACAAATATTTTTGCATGTCTACTATCCGCTATTCTCTATTCCCTATTCCCTAAGATCTGTGCCACTTCCTACCATCATCATTGATCAAATCTTCCGCAGCCAGAGGACCCCAGGTACCTGCTTCATACAGCGGAATTGAATCGGGATCGGTATTTGCTTCCCAATCTGACAGAGCTGGCGTGACAATACGCCATGCTTCCTCCACCTCATCCGAGCGGGTGAACAAAGTTTGATCGCCGAGCATACAGTCAATTAGGAGCTTGTCGTAAGCATCTGAAGATTTTACCCCAAACGCCTCTTGGTAATTAAAATCCATATTCTCCGTGCGAGTGCGTAAATCTGCTCCAGGCATTTTCGCTTCAAACTGGAGGGAGATCCCCTCGTTCGGGTAGATCTGGATTGTCAATAGATTTGGGTTGGCTTGACGGGAAGCCGATTGAAACACGAGCCAGGGTACGGGTTTAAATTGGATGGTGATTTCGGAGACCTTTTTCGGTAGCCGTTTACCAGTCCGCAGATAGAACGGAACGTCCTTCCATCGCCAGTTATCTACCATGAATTTCATGGCAACAAAGCAAGGATTTACCGATCCCGCCGCGACTCCAGGCTCATCGCGATAGCCAGGGATTTGTTCGCCCTTCATCCAACCCGCTTGATATTGTCCCCGAATGGCCGATCGACTAAGATTATTGAGATCCGCGAGGCGAGTAGCTTCGAGAACTTTGACTTTTTCTGTCCGAATTGCATCCGCATCGAGAGAATTGGGCGGCTCCATTGCTATCAGGCAAAATACCTGCATCAAATGGTTTTGGATCATGTCGCGTAATGCGCCCGCCGATTCATAATAACCCGCCCGATCTTCAACACCGACGGTTTCGGCAACGGTGATTTGGATGTTGTCGATATAATTACGATTCCACAGGGGTTCAAAGATCGCATTGGCAAATCGCAACACGAGCAAGTTTTGGACGGTTTCCTTGCCCAGATAGTGGTCGATCCGGTACACTTGCTGCTCTTCACAATATTGTCTGACGACACGGTTTAAGACCCTCGCTGAAGCCAGATCCCTCCCAAAGGGTTTCTCAATTACTAAGCGATGTTTTTGGGCATCACTTAACATCCCCGCACTACCTAATTGCTTGATCGCTTCAGGGAAGAAATTCGGCGCGACAGAGAGGTAAAAGACGCGATTGCCCATCGTGCGGCGTTCGGTATCGAGTTCGCCGAGTAATGTTTTGAGATTGAGATAGCTTTCGGGTTTGTCGATATCGCCAGGGCAATAATAGAGTCCTTTGGCGAATTCTTCCCAGACTGCTTCATCTTGGATGCCGTTGCCAAATTCGATGATCCCCTGTTTGGAGTGTTCGCGGAAGTATTCGTTGCTCCATTCGCGACGGGCAACACCGACGATGGTGATTTCGGGTGGTAGTCTCCGATCGAGTCGCATCTGATACAATGCAGGGATCAGTTTTCGATGGGTAAGATCGCCGGATGCGCCAAAGATAGTCAGGATTTGGGGTTCGGGGACTCGTTCTTGGCGGAGTCCTTGGCGGAAGGGGTTTTCTAATAGATCGATCATTTATTCCTGGTATGGTAGAACTCGGACGATTATTTTTGGGATAAATCCGTATTCGGCGGTGTTGGGCAGGTTCGTACGACGGCTAATTTCAGGTTTAGGCGAATTGCATAAACCTGCCCCTAAAAATTGTGCTTTTACCAATAAAAACAAATCTCTGTTAAAAACGATCGACTAAATGGATGTCAAATTACCCGCTTTACTAGCCAGAGACTTCATGAGGGAGTCAAACGGTTTGACAAATTTGTCAAGCCCATCAATTAGCAGTTCGTCCATGACGGCATCTAAATCGATATTAATATCAGCATCCTGAAGGCTGGCAACCAATCCATAGGCTTGATCGACTCCGGCTTCGATCCGATTGGCGGGATCGCAATGATCGGCACAGGCTTCCAGGGTGTTTGGTGGGAGGGTATTGACAGTATTATCCCCAACTAATCCATCGACGTACATTACATCGCTGTAGCTGGGATCTTTGGTACTTGTACTCGCCCAAAGCAAGCGTTGTACTCGCGCGCCTTTGGCTTCTAATTGTTGCCATCGATCGGTCGCAATGATTTTCTTGTACTCTTGATAGGCGATCTTGGCGTTAGCGATCGCAATTTTACCTTTGAGGGCAGAGATTTTTTCAATTTTAGCTGGGTCGGTCAGATTTTTAATCAGCAGATCGAGTTTAGCATCAATGCTGATATCGATCCGGCTCAGAAAGAAGCTAGCGACTGAAGAAATATTACTGATGTCTTCGCCTTTGGCTACACGGGTTTCTAAGCCACGGATATATGCCCAAGCTGCCTCTACATAGCTCTCAACGGCAAAGAGTAGGGTGACATTGATGCTGATCCCTTCACTGATCATCTGTTCGACGGCAGGTAAGCCTTCTGGAGTGCCAGGAATCTTGATCATCACGTTGGGGCGGGCAATTTCGGCGTGGTAACGGCGGGCTTCGGCGATGGTACTCTTGGTGTCTGTGGCAATTGTCGGCGGGACTTCGATGCTGACATAACCATCGATCCCGTTAGTTTGTTTGTAGACGGGTAGCAATATGTCACAGGCGCGACGGATATCGCTGAAAATCAGCGATTCATAAATTTCGTTGAGAGATTTATTTGCTTGAATCCCTGCTTTAATTTCGGTGTCGTAAATTGCGTTACCGACAATCGCTTTTTCAAAGATGGCGGGATTGGAGGTGATCCCTAGTACGCCGCGAGTAGTGATCAGTTTGGCTAGTTCACCAGATTCGAGCAGATCGCGACTGAGGTTGTCCATCCAAATACTCTGTCCATATTCGGATTCGATCGTGAATAAGGGGTTTTGTTCTGTTGATAACATAATTGGTATGACTCCAATGGGTGCTGAGGATTGATCTAAGCTGATCTGGAAGGACAACCGGGAAGATTTTGTTTTCTAACTATAATCCTTCTGTTGTGATATTTTTTGGATAGTATGACGTTGACAAAACACCAGTCAAAATTCAAGACTAAACCTAGTTCTGGTAATCGAAGTTCGTTGGGGTTGGCGTTGGCGTTAGCCTACCGTAGGTAATCCCTCTTTAGCGCATTTTAGCCGATCAACTCCTCAATATGTGTATCGGCGAATATAAATTTGCCTAAATTTATCACCTAGCAAACAGCCGAGATCAAAGTTAAAAATCTAGACCATTTAGTTGATAGTTGTTCTAGCCTAAACGATTAGACTTGGTACTTGTATCGTCTCAGCAGCATTTTTGCTTAAGAAGTCAAACTTTGTCTAGTAGTCCGCCGCGTAAAAGCGTTCCAAGTATCCAGTTCTGCTCCAGAACGCCCCAACAGGATCGATCGAATATCATCGCTCAACCCCTGTGCCTGACTAAAATCTGCCCCAGCAATGCTTTCCACATGCTCGATCTTGATGTCCGTCAAATCCGCCGCTCGTAAATCAGCACCTTGTAGATTTACCCCGTTCAAACTGGCATTTCGCAGCGATGCCCCAGTCAAAAATGCTTTCTGAAGCGTAGCACCACTCAACCGAGCATTTTGGAGATTTGCACCTGTCAAATCTGCCCCACTTAAATAGCTACCCAGGAGATTTGCACCACTGAGATCGACATCCCGCAGATTAGCAGTATTCAGGTATGCACCATTGAGCACCGCATTCGGGCCGATTGCTCCCAAAGTTTTGTAGCCAAATCCCTCTGTCCAGATTGTGTATCGATCGTACCGCGCCACCTGCAATTTTGCACCTGTTAGATCTGCATCAGTCAAGTTAGTATTGTATAGCAGGGCGCGATTGAGATATGCTTTGGCTAAATTGGCACCTGTGAGATTAGTATCTGTAAAATTCACACCGCGTAAATCCGCACCACTTAAATCGGCTCCACTGAGATTAGCACCACTAAAGTTAGCCCCGATCGAGTTTAACCCTTTCAGGTGAGCACCTGTTAAATCCAGCTCGCCCAGATCCACACGATACAAATCTAGGTGCTCGATCGACTGTCCAGCCCGAATAGCTGCTAAAATTTCTGAAGGTGCGACAAGAGAATCATTCACGACTATTCTATATAGTTGGTTATAAATAAACTTTATAGTGGAAAGGTTGGCTCATGCAATTAATTTGTGAATGCAGAACTATCAATTATCAACTAATTTAACCATGACTCTAATTCCTCCCATGACAATGATGGACTTCTTTCGCAAAAGCGAGGGAACTTGGCTGACGCTGCGAGCGGTTCATCATTTTGATCTGGTAGATGATGAGTCGGGAGAATCAAATCTGATCATTCAAGTTGTTGCCAAAGATGATCCAAAAGTGGTTAGTATCTGCGAACAACAATTGATCGATCCGGCTCAGGCAATGGGTGGCGGGAGATTTATGTGGCAAGCCAATCTCGATGATGTACCACCGAATGAAGACTATGGAGCGGTACTAATTGACGTTCCCGATGATGAGACGAAACTATCTGGTAAACTGATTCGAGATCGCGGTTATGTCGAAAAAATTCCGGTGATCTCCCGCTATTGGTTCGGGCAAGACGGGATCTTGACGATCGATACTGAATACGATAATAATCAGGGTCAAGAACGCTGTTGGTTTATCAATGACGATTTTCGGATCCGCGTGAGCAGTGTCCGCACAATGGATGGCGTAAATCTCACCACCTATTGCTCCGAGCGGCGATGTATTAGCAATGATACCTTGGCTAAGATGATCGATCGAAATTTAGCCAGAGTAGGGGTTTAGTTGATAATTGA
The DNA here is from genome assembly GCA_026786125.1 of Chamaesiphon sp. Classification (GTDB taxonomy): domain Bacteria; phylum Cyanobacteriota; class Cyanobacteriia; order Cyanobacteriales; family Chamaesiphonaceae; genus Chamaesiphon. Next base: position 4 of record JAJAYU010000358.1, on the reverse strand, counting down.
TAAT
>JAJAYU010000357.1 GCA_026786125.1 Chamaesiphon sp. | reverse complement strand
GCAATTGGTCACTATTAATCTGCCGTAAACTTTTCTCTGGCTGCATCTCACCTTCATGCAATACACCCACCGAATTGATCACGTAGTGTAGAGTCTTTGTCTCCACCTGAATCGCCTGAATTACTCCAGCAATTTGAGACTCATCAGTAATATCCATTTGCAGACAGTGTAACTTAGGATCATCGATCGCCAATAGTTCTGTTGCTGATTCTACTCGGCGATATGTTGCATAGACACGCTGGACACCACTTTGATCGAGCAACTGTCTGACAAATCCCAAACCAATTCCCTGTCCACCACCCACAATTAGGGCAGCTTTTAAAAAGCTATTTGACATCTTGATTTTCTTTGCGTCTCTGCGGTTGAATTAAACACTGACTATTTACCAGCTCTAATCTTGGCTAATAAATCATAAAAAGGCTCCCAATTATTCTCTTGAGCAATCGGATCCCAAATTGATTCAATTTGCGGACGCAATAAAATAGTTTGAGGATTCGATCGATCTAAAGTACTCCCAACTAAATTTAATTCAGCTTCAGGTAATTCGCTCAAAGCTTGATGATAAAGTTGTAACCACTGCTCATAACCAGAATTTCCCACCACTTCCGGCATTAATCCGATCTCATTTAACATTGAATTAAGATCATTTGTCCAGCGCAGCTTAAAGGCTTGACTCACATCAAAGAAAAATTGATGGTAGCCAACCTGAGTATCTGCTAATAGTTGCAATGTAGCTACCAACAACTCATCTCTGATAGGTGTTGTTACACTCTCAAACCCCAATTTGCGAAGCATCAGCTTTTTATAATAAGGAAAATAATATCCCTCAAATTTAGCTAGAGCTGTAGTCATCTCAGCCCGATCGATAACTGCGGCTAAAGGCTGCTGGAGTAGCTCTAGATTGAGCTTACAGATACCTGGTTGATTGCCATAGCTATAGCGGCCATAATGATCAAAATAAGCAGCCGTAAAGTCAGGATTATAACTAGGCAAAAAGGCAAAAGGGCCGTAATCAAAACTTTCGCCAGTAATTGACATGTTATCAGTATTTAAGACTGCATGACAGAACCCTGCTGCCATCCATTGAGCGACTAGTTCTGCAACTCGTTGGACTAATTCAGTGTAGAATTCAATATATCGATCGACCCCAGCAACCTGACTCAGATGACCATAATAATATTCAATCACATGATCTAATAACTTCTGAATTAAATCCTTGCGCTTGAGATAATTTAATCGTTCAAAGGTGCCAAACCGGATATGCGATCGACTAAATCGCACCATTACAGCTGATCTAGTTGGTGATGGTTCATCTCCCCGCCATAGATCCAAACCTGTTTCTACCATACTCAGACACCGCGAAGTCCTTACTCCCATCTGATGCAGGGCTTCCGCTGCCAAAACCTCCCGCACACCACCCTTGAGCGTCAACATCCCATCGCCACCGCGAGAATAAGGAGTTCGCCCCGAACTTTTGGTACCAAAGTCGTACAGTTCGCCATCTATCCCACGCACCTGTCCATACAGAAAGCCCCGTCCATCACCCAAGCCTGGATTGTACTCACCAAATTGATAACCGTGGTAGCGTAGAGCTAGGAATGGATGAGCTGGACTAACAAATTTACCAAAAGCTTCGGTGAAATCGGCATCCTTTACTCCACCAGGATCCAATCCCAACTGAATTAACAGATCATCATTCCGAAATCGTAAAGTCTGTTGCGAAAACTCAGCAGCTACGACATCATCATAGTAATCAGCACCCAGGGATTCTAAGGCAGGTTCGTAGTTAAGTGCGAGAATTGGATTCATAAATTAGGGGATAGGGTGTAGGGGACAGGGAATAGGCGATAGGGATTAAGATAGTCAGAAGAATCAAGGTTGAATTAGCTGACAGAGATGTGAAAGTACAAACCAAATATAAATATTAAATTCAGCTTTTATTCTTAGTATAGAATCGAAGTGTAAATTTTGATTTAACTCTATTCCCTGTTCCCTATCCTCTATTTCTTAAAATAATGTCAGACTCTCTAATGTTCAACAACGATGCTTATGTGGTGCTGGAAACAGATCGACCAGAAGAAATACTTACGCCAGCAGAAATGTTTGAAAAGCTTAAGCAGATTGTAATCAAATTTGCTGAAGATCTACCGATCGATGTCCAGCAAATTAGTGGTGTTGATGCGAAAGTTCAATATCTACTCGATACTAGCTGCGAGTTGGATCTAGCTCCAGGAGAGTACTTGCAATGGTATGTTGTTAGGCTGGAGAAGTAACTGGAACGGGAACCTTATCAGCAATTAAAGTAAGATTAACTTTTTCTGAGGTATCATCATAGTCAATATGTGCCGTGACACCTGGCCCGAAAAATTTAGTAATTTTTTCATTTTTTTCTTGCCAAACATCAATTTTCATAAAAGGAGAATAAAAATCTAGGGTGAGGGCATAATCACCACCAATTTCTGACTCTTTAATTCCGGTGAGAACTGGTCGATCATCATCACTAGGAGCTAACCCTAATTTTTCTAGGGCGATATCTAAATGTGCTTCTTGCCCGTACCGATAGCGGGTAACATCTTTACGGATTTGATTGAGTGTATCTGTCGCCGATCGATCACGTAATTTTAGAATACTAGCAGAAGTTAGCTCCGTAAAAGGAACTGGTTCAAGTTCTGCTGATTTGAGTGCTAAACCGCCCAAGAACAAGGGAATACCATAGAAAAAGCCAATCAAATTGAAGGTGGCATCTTGAATGGCGTATGCAAAAAAGCCGATGAGCGTGAGTAAGCCACCAAGATTGATCAGTACTAGACTGAGAGGAATGAGACGGAACATAGCTGTGGGTTAAAAAAGATTGAAGTATTTTTATTATCAGCTAAGTTAGATGATTGGGGGGAGGGGAGAGAGGGACTGGGAGACTGGGGGACTAGAGATAATTATTTAATTCAGCTAACGCCTAACGCCTAAAAAAAGCTATCTAGCAATTTTGGCTAATAATTTGGGAATTATAGAGAGACAGAGGCAGTGCATTGGGCACATTACCTGTCACCCAGAAAATTTGGACACAGCAACCATGAGTGTAGATCCCCAACCTCAGAACTTATTTGATGCGATTTCGACAGTTAATTACAATCGAGTAAAACTGATCATCGATTCAGGGGTAGCAATCAATCACCCGAACGATCGTGGACAAACTCCATTGATGGTAGCTCGTCAGCGGGGTAATCTGGAGATCGTCGATCTACTTATCACTGCTGGTGCTCAGATGCAGGTATCACAAGAGCCAGTTGTATCTTCGGCTGAAGTTACTTACGCCTTCGATCTGGATGAGATTTTTGCAGCGAATCAAATCTCTGATAGTTCGATGATTGGCAACAACTCAGAAATATTTGTAGATAGCGAACTCACCATGACTTCGCTCAATAATTCAGCCCAAAAGGTTGAATTTCAGCCGAGCGAGACTTATGCCTTTGATCTCAGTCGCGATCTAGATCGACTCACTGCTGAGAGCCAAGAGGAGCCAGATTGCTTGTCGGTGCCGATGGGCGAATGGGAAGCAAATGAAACCTACGTGATAGATAATTTCAATTTGCTGATCCCTGAGCTTAGTGAAAGTGGCGGAAATTTGGCACAGGAGGGCTTTTTAGTAGATGTCCTTCAGCAACAAGAGTCTGCTCGCATTGAGTGGATGATCGGCACTCCAGAGATCGATGAAGACGGAACTGCCATGAGTGAGGAATGGGGAGAGGGCGAAACTTATGCGATCGATATTGACGATCTCCATCTTGCCCAACTCATGGACGCAACAGCTACAGAACCACAATCACTGGGAGTAGTTGCTACTGTCACTGTTGAAAATGCTGGTGTCGTTGAAGACTGGGTAGAAGGCGAAACCTACGCCATCGATCTCGACGATCTCAACCTCGCCCAAATCATGGGGGGCATTGATGACACCGCGAAGTCTAATGGTGTAGTTCCTCGATCAAGTACAGAAAATAGCTTTATCTCGATTGCTGAAGGCAGTCCAGAGCACAACGATACTTATACCGAAAATGAAACCTATGCGATGGATCTCAGCGATCTCGATCTATCCAGAGTAATGGATGAAATCGATGCAGATCTACAAAGTGCGGATATATCCGCTCCATTGGCAGGATACATGCTCTCTGATCTTGATTCTAGTTTATTTCCGGTCATTGCTGGTGAAGACGAGCCGGACTATACGATCGATGAGGATCCTACAGATATTTTTGGACGGCGTGAGCCAATATCAGCCGATCTAACTCCCTCTTATGATGAAAATGCCACTAATACTTCCCTGATGGCGGCGGTAATTGATGACGATCTAGATTTGGTGAAACAATCGATCGAAGCTGGAGCTAGTCTCGATCGGTATGATTGGAATTTGGGCTACGCACCATTAGGGATGGCAATTGATCGAGGACATATCGAAATCGTTGGGTGTCTGCTCAAAGCTGGAGCCAATCCTCACTGTGGCAGCACATCCACTACCTCACTAGGTTTAGCCGCTGAAAACGGTGAAGCCGAAATTATCCAACTTCTGCTGGCTCGCCGAGTCGATGTCAATACACCCATTGCCCCAGATGGTTGGACAGCCTTACTTGCTGCGATTCAAAATGGGCATCGAGCAGTAGTCCAGCTATTGGTGACTGCTGGGGCAAATGTCAATGTCTGGAGCCGTGGTGAGACACCAATTATCCTCGCTGCCAAATGTGAAGAGCGAGAAATTTACAATTATCTCTATCCGCTCGTCAATACAGCCATTCGACTCTGTGCTGATCGAGATGGTGAACATCTACTCCAAGCCACCCACAAACGCCGGATTCGCCAGCAAAATCGTCCGATCGAGAAATTGATCGAAATGGCGACAGAGGGCAATATTGATGAGGTAAATCGGGCAATTGAGATCGGGATTGAAATCGATGAACTGGGAGCTAAAGGGCATACAGCCCTGATGGTTGCGGCATATTATGGTCATCGATCGATCGTCAACACTTTATTAGCTGCTGGTGCGGATCCCAATCTCCTCAGCGATGACAATGGCTTAGGGGCGGGAATGACTGCACTGATGCTCGCAGCGGGGAGTTTCTTTGCGAGTAATCGTCAACAGGTTGCCAAATTATTGATTGCTGGTGGTGCCGATGTCAATCAACGAGGAGCTGGGGGTAAAACAGCGGTTTTCTACGCTGCGCTAGCTGGTTCTGGCTATCTGGATTGTGTCGAGACACTGATCGCTGGTGGTGCCAATCTCGATCTCCACGACGATCGCGGGCACACCGTACTCACATCAGTAGCTACTGCGGAAAATTACTCGATGCTAAATCTACTGATGCAAGCAGGTGCCTCAACCGTCGGATTGGAATCGATCCAACTAATTCAAGCAGCGGCGGCTGGTAATATTGATCGAGTCCGCTCGTTATTAGCTACCAAAGTCAATCTCGATCTCGATCGTGGTGCAGCCATCGGTAATGCCGCCGCCGCTGGACATACTCAGATTGTCGAGTTATTAATCCAAGCTGGAGCAAATGTTAATTTAACCGATAAATTAGGTTTCTCCCCGATCGCCAGTGCTGCCTACTCCGGCTATAGTGAAATCGTTAATTTACTAATTGAAGCAGGTGCCGACATTCAAGCCCCCGCTGGTGAATCTCAAAGTTATTCTGCCCTAGAATACGCCCAAATGGGACTATATCAATTTGATGCCCGCCCCCTGCCCAGCGCGGCACAGAAGGAAGCATCTCGCAACTCCGAACTGCCACAACCAGCAGATCTTCAACACGATCGGATCATTCGTAAATTACAGCAATTGGGGAGTCGTGGCTAGTAGGCGACGGCGCAAATCTAATTGACTGGGAGACTGGGAGACTGAGAGACGCTTGCGTCGATCCTCACCATTCACCATTCACCATCCACGAACCTAGCGTGATAGGATGTAGCCAGTCGTCGGCAAGTAGCCACGGAAATTAATGGGGAAAGATTGGTGCAAAATCCAACGCTGTCCCGCAACTGTGATGTATTCAAGCTCTAATTGAAATCTTGAATGAACTGAGTCAGAACACCCATTAATTGAAGTAAATCACGTTCATCTGCGAGGCTCAAGGTGACAAAATATTGGTCTAAAAAAGTTGCTACATTGCTAGCAATGATTGGCTTGAGCAGCTATTTAGTAATCGGCTCACCAACTCCTGCTCATGCCATGCACATCGCTGAAGGCTATTTACCCGTGCAGTGGGCAATCTTTTGGTGGGTATTAGCGATCCCATTCTTTGTATTGGGCTTGCGATCAATCGATCAAATTACTAAAGCACACCCAGAACTGAAACTGCTGCTAGCATTAGCTGGAGCCTTCACCTTCGTCCTCTCTGCTCTCAAGATTCCTTCTGTCAATGGCAGTAGCTCCCATCCCACAGGCACAGGCTTAGGTACGATTTTATTCGGTCCCCTGGCGATGTCGGTGATGGGTGGATTAGTATTATTATTTCAGGCGATATTACTCGCCCACGGCGGACTGACAACTTTAGGCGCAAACGCTTTCTCGATGGCAATTGTTGGCCCGATGGTAGCTTATGTCGTGTACAATGCGATCGCCAAAACTGGACATCAAAAAGTTGCCGTGTTTATGGCATCAATGTTAGAGGATCTATGTACTTACCTAGTTACAGCGATCCAATTAGCCCTCGCTTTCCCCGCCGTACAAGGTGGATTCATGGCAGCTTTTATTAAATTTGTCGGTGTCTTTGCCGTCACCCAAATTCCGTTGGCAATCAGCGAAGGATTATTGACTTTGCTAGTCTGGAACTGGCTTCAGGACTATGGTCAATCGGAATTAAAAGTACTCGGACTATTTCAACAAAAAAATAATTTAGATGCAGAAACTATCAATTAATGCTTGGTTGTTGGGTGGTGCCGTGATCCTTTCGATGGCTCCTGTCTTGATCTATCAGGGTAAGGAATTTAAAGCCACAGATAGTATTAATATTACGGCAATCGAAGAAGTTAACCCTGGCTATAAACCTTGGTTCGAGCCTGTGATCAAGCCCTCTGGCGGCGAGGTTGAAACTTTCCTATTTGCGACTCAAGCGGCGATCGGATCGGGAGTTGTTTGTTATATTTTAGGACTATATAAAGGTCGTACCGAGCGTCGGAAAGCCGATGAAGTCGTGGCGATCATCAAAGATCGCGATTAGTGCATATTCAGCTCGATACTCTCGCCTACAGCAATCGGCTGCGCCATCTCCCCCCATCCCAAAAGCTCTGGTTCGTACTTATAGTACTGCTGCTTGCCCTGATTACCCACTATCCAGTCCAAATCCTCATTTTTATCTGGATGAGCTGTTGGAGCGTGGTTTATGCGGGGATTCCGTGGCGGATCTATGGCTCGGTGATCCTGGGTGTGATGACCTTCCTCGTTACTAGTATGCCAGCCTTGGCGATCGAGTATGCTGGCAATATTACCCCCACGATCCAGGCTGATGCGTTGTGGCATATTGGCGCGTGGGGCGGACAGATCTATCTCAGCCGTCAGGGTTCGATTCAAGCGATCGAGGTTTTGATTCGATCGTTGGCGAGTACTTCCGCACTATTCTTTATAGTATTGACGATTCCCGCGATCGATCTAGCAACTACGGCTCAGAAAGTTGGTTGTCCACAGATTTTAGTTGAATTAGCTTTGTTGGTTTATCGGTTTATCTTTCTATTAGCAGACACAGCCCAAAAAATCGTCACAGCTCAAATCTCCCGTGGTGGTTATCGGCTTCAGCGGTTAAGAATACATAGCTTGAATTTATTAGTGCGCCAATTAATTCAGCGCACGGCTAGTCGTTATCAGCAGTTAATTTTGGGAGTAACAGCACGCGGTTTTCAACAAGAGTTTCGATTTTGGCAACCTCAGTCCTATGAGTATTCGCCCCGCTATGCAAGAGAGTCGATTATTGGTTGTGTTGCGCTGATCGTGGTCGAGATATTCTATCTATCTTAGGTAACTATTCACCATTCACCATTCACCATTCACTTCCTCAATGACTAATTGTGAATACTTACTAGAATTTAAAGATATTTACTATAGCTATCCAATGGCGAAAGCCCCAACCTTAAAAGGATTAAGCTTTCGGTTGCCAAAGCATAAAAAGACAGCAATTATTGGTCAAAATGGTTGTGGTAAATCTACCATGTTTCTGATTGCCGATGGTCTATGCCAACCCGATCGAGGTACAGTTATTTTAGATAATACTCCACTCACATTCGATAGGTCTTCCCTCAATCGCTGGCGACAACGAGTAGGCTTAGTATTCCAAGATCCCGAACAGCAATTAGTGGCACCGACTGTTGCCGCTGACATCTCTTATGGACTGTGCAATCAAGGTTTGCCAGATCCAGAAGTAGCCATAAAAGTAACTAAAACTCTCGCAGATTTTCACTTAGAAAACCTCGCGATGTTGCCCCTTCAGCATCTTAGCTTAGGTCAAAAAAAACGAGTCAGTATCGCTGGTGTGATGGTATTGCAACCTGAATTATTATTGCTAGATGAACCAACCGCTTATCTCGATCCGATTCAAACTCGTAATCTTTTGACAGAACTAGATTCGATCGCCAAATTGGGTACTACCCTATTAATCGCCACCCACGATTTAGATTTTGTCTATCAATGGGCTGATTGGGTATTGGTGATGGAGCAAGGCGAGCTAATTGCTGAAGGTGAAACCCTGGCAGTTTTTGAACAGCTTCAATCAATGACAACCTTTGAATTGGGAATGCCAATCCTCTGGCAAATGTGGTCGAAAATTGCTGATAAAATACCCGAAGTGTCTGCTCCTAGATCGATCGAGGAATTTAATCTTTATCTAGACAAATACCTATTGAAAAGCTAATGTGGTGGTTGCCCATTGTGATAGGATTATAGATTATTTATTAGTAGAGACATTTTGATCGTGAAAGTAAATCATTATCTCACAACAGCAACTTGTGCTGGGCTGATCGTTAGCTTAAATTTTTTAGCTGGATCACCTAGCGAAGCAAATAAATTCAAAAAATCTAATTCATTTCCTACCAGTGGTAAAGTTTTAAAGCTCACAAATGGAGATCTGATGTGTTATGTCGAAATTAATACTAGTGGCAAAATTTATCAGCTTGGAGCTGACTTTGATATTTGCAACCAGACTAAACTCCTCAACCAGCAGGTACGACTAACGTATCAACGCATTAAGGTAAATGATTGTCAAAGCATTGAACCTTGTGGCAAAACTAAACTCAAAAATTTGATTGTGAAAATGAAATTAATTCCTCAGCGATAGATTGTTACTCACCAACAATTTGGTCGAATAGTTCGTGACTGCGATCGATAATTTCGCCATTAAAATTTTTGACAACATGCTCCGTTGCAGCTTGCAGGATCGGATCGAGATCTGGTTCTTCTAACTCGATTTCTGGCGTATGCTCGGCACGTTCCACGTCAAGGGAGTCGGGCGGTTCGGCAAAATCCATTGATGGATCTGATTCAAATAAATCTACTGGGGCTAATGGTTCTGGCTGGGCTACTACAGGTAGTTCTGGGGGCGCGATTTTTAGCTCCGGTGGCTTGGCTATTTCAGGTGCGGGTCGATCGACTACAGGTGCTGGAATTGTTGTGGGAATTTCTGGTGGCGTAACTACAGCTAGTTCTGGTGGTTTTGATGGCGGGGCAGAAGTAATCTGCTGGGATTGAGTTTTGCCCATCACATCTAGTTTCACCGTGATCGATCGACCAAACATATTACTAAATACTTTACTCAGTTCTGGCACCTTCCCAGACGCGATCGATTGCATCGTACTTGATTTCATCGCCACAATCGCTTGGGTTTCTGAAACCACAATCAACTTCCCAAACGGTTTGAATAAGTCCCTACTGGCGGGTAGAAGCTGCTGTAAGACCTGTTCCCAAGTCTGGATGAGGTCAACAGTGCCGATCGGTACTGGCGCGACGATGGGGGTCAATGGAGCTGACGGAGCTGACGGGGTAATTGGAGCGGCTGCAATATTTTGTGTCTGCATCGCTGGTGGTGGAGACATTTGAGGGCTAGTAGCTCTCGACGGTAAAGCTGCACTGGCGGGAGCAGGAGCTGGTGACTGTTGGGTACTAACTGTCAGTAGCCCCAAGATCGCAATCTCCAACCATAGTTGGGGTTGAGTTGTATGCTTGAGCTGAATTTCGCTATCTTTGAGATATTTTTGACCATTGAGAATCCAGTTCAATTCCCATGTTTTAGCGATATTCACCAATTCGGTCCAAGTCTCACTGGTTAGTGCGACTAGATCTGGACGCTTGGGAGCAGTTTTGGCAATCAGCAAATCGCGATAACAACCTGCGAGATTTTGGAGCACAGTCAGGGGTTCTTTGCCCCGTTCGAGAATAGTGCGGGTACGATCGAGTAAACTTTCTGGGTCAGCTTTGGCGATCGAATGTAAGAGATCCAATAAATCTTGTTCTGGTACCGAACCGATCGCATCGTACACTCGATCGGGTGTAATCTCGCCATCAAGTAAGCTCAACCGATCGAGTAAGCTCTCCGCATCCCGTAGCCCACCCTGAGCGATTTGGGCAATTAATTTTACTGATGCTGGATCGATCGAAATCTGCTCAATTCCCGCAATATAAGTCAGATGCTTAACCATCGCATCCACCGGAATCCGCCGATAATCAAATCGCTGACAACGGGAGATAATCGTTGGTAACACCCGCTGCGGATCGGTAGTTGCGAGAATAAATACCACTCTATCTGGTGGCTCCTCTAGCGTCTTTAATAGTGAATTGAATGCCGATGTAGTGAGCATGTGACACTCATCGATCGTGTAAACTTTATAGCGACACTGAACGGGCGCATATTGAGCGCGTTCGATGATTTCGCGGATATTATCAACACCTGTATTACTAGCAGCATCGATTTCGATAATATCTAGAGCAGCACCGAGGGCGATCGAGCTACATACCTCACAAATCCCACAAGGTTGTGCTGTAGGTACCGGACTCGCCATACAATTGAGAGACTTCGCTAGAATTCTGGCGCTAGAAGTTTTGCCCGTGCCCCGTGGCCCAGTAAACAGGTATGCTGGGGCAATCTTCTGGAGTCGGAGCGCATTAGTTAAGGTAGTAGAGATCGCCTCTTGACCGACCAGATCCGCGAAAGTTTGTGGTCTATATTTATGATGTAGAGGTATATATGCCATCTGCGGGATAAATAGAAAAAGGTCGAGCGAAAGTAATATCTCTCAATTGAGGTGATTTGCCTAGCACTACCCTCTACGATACTCTAGATCGAATGTACCTAAAATTGTGCATCCAAGGAATCAGTAAATGTTAAAAAAAATCTGGCAATCATTAGTGAGGTGGTTTCGTAAATTGTCTAAGCAAGGGGCAGATCGATCGATAAATCGGGTCAGTACCGCCGAGTTACCACCTCTTGATGATACCGATCGAGAGTATCTATTCATGCAGTTGCTCGAAGGTGTAGCGCATGGCTGGCAACAACCACGGGCTGTCGGTTTTTTTAATAAAATTAGGCAACGAGTCCGCAAATCCGAGTGGCTGGAATGGCTCGACAGGTTTGGGAATAACTTGATTCAGGCACCCGTTCCTAATTATGAACTAGCTGGACGGATGGTGCAATTGGCTGAACTTGACTGCGGTGAGATTGGCGATTTGGCTGGATCTTATGGATCGAGGTTGCTCAATCGTCAAGCTGAAGAATTTTCAGACCTACTTCCGATTATGGAATTTGATGCTCTAGGTTCAGGAGCCAACAGTTCCTTTGATCAGTTTCCCGAAATACCAGCGGAACTACTAATCGACAACGATCCGATGGAATCACCCCCATCCCAGTCTTTTGGATCATATTCAGACGACGAAAATGCACCATCCGAAACTCGTGAAATTAGTCTCGAAGAATTTTCGGCAATGTTGCACAAAGATCCCAGCCTAGTCGCCGAACTAGCCGAACAATTTGGAGTCGAAACCACCGATCCGCAAGAAATTGTCGATATTGTGATTGCTCAGATGCAGCAACAAGTCCAACCACCCAGCGGCGATCTCAATCCAGTTGTCAGTTCGGCTTACTTCGGCTCCGCTCAGTACGAGCCGCTCACCGACCAAAATCAACCAGTCAGTGAGCAAAGTCAAATTGAAGATCCAACTTCTCCCGTGGTCAGTGAGCAGAGCCGAACTGAACTCCCCCCTCCTCCTCCAGCCCCAAAACTAGAATACAAACCGGAAGATCCTTGGAGTGCCGATCAAGCTGCAAATCATAGTGAAGAGATACTCCCAGAGGCAGTGAATATGCCCGATCGAGGAGTGTAATTACGAATGAGTAGAATTAGAGACTTATACACAGATGGAGCTTGCTCCGGCAATCCTGGCCCTGGTGGATGGGGTACAGTTGCTTACTATGATGATGGTAGCTGTCACGAACTCGGCGGACGCGATCGAGCAACGACCAATAATCGGATGGAGATGCAAGCCGCCATCTCCGCCCTAGAATTTTTTGCAGGTACCAGCCAAACTCAGCAATGCGTCCTCTACACCGATAGTGAATATCTGATTAAAGGTATCACCCAATGGGTAAAAGGCTGGAAGAAAAAAGGCTGGAAAACCGCTGCTGGCAAAGATGTCTTGAATAAAGACCTGTGGGAAACACTCGATTTGCTCGATCGGCAAGTCCAAGCCCAAACCAAAGTCCCCGTCTCTTGGCAGCATGTACGTGGGCATTCTGGTAATGTCGGAAACGAACGCTGTGACATGATCGCCAGAGGCTTTTCTAGCGGTCAACCACCGCAACTCCGGCAACGATCTACAATGGAGTTACCTCCAGCTAAACAGAACTCTACAAATCGTTTAGCACCTATTCCCTCTCCACCTGAGTTACAAATTGTCTCCATGTTAGAAGAACAGATCGTTCATACCGAAAGTACCGATCATATCCCTCGCGAAGTCCGTGTTGCCCATCTCCACCACCTCATCGACACATTACGAATCGCCGATGAGATTGCCAAAGGTAGTTATCTGATTGCTAGTTCTGAACTTGCAGATCTAATGGACATCAATGCCAGTGCAGTCACCAGTCGCGGCGATAGTTGGGCATGGCGCAACTGGATCGTTTCTAGAGTCCGGCGGGAAGGAAACCAGATTCTATGGCAATTGGAACGAGTGGATGGTGAATAGTTAATTAGCCTATGGTGAATGGTGAATTAAGACCTGTAGGTTGGGTTGCGGATGCGCGTTCGTCGGGTTTCCCGACGGATTAGCGCACCAAGCAGAAGAATGAAACCCAACACACCCAGCTTTCGTTAAGACCTGTATGGGCTGGTTTATGCTGACAATCTTCTCTTTTAACAATAATTCTTAAACGAACCCGCCCCACCAAAAATCTCTAAACTGTGGGACTGCCTACCATCGAAGATTCAAGCTAAATCACTAATACTTTTACGGTTGTCCCAGTCTCGATCGAAGTCACATCCACAGGTATCATGACCAAAGCATTGGTACCTGCGAGATTGATCAGGTTTGCCGAGCTATGACTGCCACCTGCGAGACTAAATTGATATCGCCCGTCGATTAGTTCCAACTTACCCCACAGATAAGTTTCCCGCTTTCCATCAGCGGTTAAATCTTGGGTAGTTATTGCTTCAACCCAAGTCGGTTGCCAATTAGACTTCGGCAACCCAGCCAGCTTCGCCACTGCGGGTTGGACAAATCGCCAGCAACTAACCAATGCCGAAACCGGATTACCTGGTAGCCCAAAATAGAGGATCGAACGATTCTCCCGCTTAAACTTAGCAACCGTCAGTGGCTTGCCTGGCTTGATCGCCACTGCCCGTACCCGAATATCTCCACCCAACTCAGCCAATATCTCCTCTACATAGTCATAATCGCCCACAGAGACACCGCCAGTCGAAAGTACTAAATCAGCCGACTCGATCGCTTCAGACATCGCAGCGGTCAGTTTAGCTCGATCGTCGGGGATAATTCCCATACAGATTGGTATTCCCCCCGCTTGCTGGACAAAAGCAGCTAAGGCATATTGATTAGAATCGACAATTTGCCCTGGCTTGAGTGTTCGATCCGGTGTCACCAATTCATTCCCCGTCGAGATAATCGCCACACGCGGACGACGATAAACCTTGACCTCACTGCATCCCGTCGCCGCCAAAATCGCGATTTCGGCTGGGTTTAGCACCGTACCAGCAGCCAATAGCGGATCGCCAACCTTGGCATATTCACCTCGCTGACGAATGAATGATTTTGCGGTTGGGGTGATTTGAATTTTGACAAAAGTTTTCTGTACCCGCTGGGTATGCTCCTGCATCACGATCGTATCCGCACCAGCAGGCACAATTGCCCCCGTAAATATCCGCGCCGCTTCTCCCGATTGAATCTCCCGTTGCGGTTGATAACCAGCGGGAATCTCTTCGACTATTTCCAACGTAATCGGATGCTTGGGTGTACTCGAGCGCACATCACTAAACTTTACTGCATACCCATCCATCGCCGAATTATCCCAATGGGGAAAGTCCAATTGACTATCGATCGATCTTGCCAGAATTCGCCCCGTTGCCAGTGTCAGATCGACTGATTCTATCTCACTCAACGGTTGAACTAAGCTGAGAATAATCTTTTCGGCTTGGGATACAGGAATCATGTGTTAAGAAGGTATGAAAAAACTTGGGGAGATCGATCAAGATGACGCAGATATCGATCGTATCATCATGGCCTACAATCTTGCGGCAACAGACTTTCACCTTAGCGTGATTCAATCTGGTAGTGAAGAATCGAGATAAATATTTAGTTGAGTTGCCAATCATGCCTACTGCACTCATGGACGCAAAACCCCAAAGCCACTAGAGCCAGCAAACATCAGCAAACCTGATGACACCCATCAGCTAATCAGAAATGAGAATACTTTACAAACGTTAACAATAGAGTTAGATTAGGTACATACATCCAAGATATCCCGTTCCATTAGGAACACAAGCAATCATAAACCAATGACCACAACCTTACAACGCACCCAGAACGCGAACGTCTGGGACCGCTTCTGTAGCTGGATCACTTCCACCGAGAACCGCATTTATGTTGGTTGGTTCGGTGTACTGATGGTGCCTACATTACTGTCTGCAACAATCTGTTTCATCATCGCTTTCATCGCTGCACCTCCTGTAGACATCGATGGCATCCGTGAGCCAGTCGCTGGTTCTTTAATGTTCGGTAACAACATCATCTCCGGTGCTGTTATTCCTTCATCCAATGCAATTGGTCTTCACTTCTACCCAATCTGGGAAGCTGCTTCCTTAGATGAGTGGTTGTACAACGGCGGTCCTTACCAACTAGTAGTATTCCACTTCCTAATTGGTATCTTCTGCTACATGGGTCGTGAG
>JAJAYU010000356.1 GCA_026786125.1 Chamaesiphon sp. | reverse complement strand
TCAATTGGTGGCATCGTCAGGAGTTCGATCTCCAATTCGCCGCTACCCGATGTGGAAATTTCGATCGTCGGTCGAGAAAAATTCACAACCAGTAATGCTGAAGGATTATTCTTTTTTGAGGATTTGGATTTAGGTAACTATGTTTTACAACTAAATTGTCCTGAATACTTATCTCAAAATGTCAATGCTTTGGTAGACGATCGAGCGCACACTTTTAAAGAAATTTCACTGACTCCGACATCATAAAATCTTACTAGATTGGAGATATTTGCATGGCTAGACTTGATTATTTTGCACCTGGGGTCTACGTTGAAGAGGTAGATCGCGGTAGCCGACCAGTAGAAGGGGTCAGTACGGCAATTGCTGGTTTTATCGGCTTCACCGAAGACGTTCGGGGTGATGCTGAGTTATTTAAGCCGATGCTGATTACCAATTGGACGCAGTATCTCAACTATTTTTCCCGTCCCAATTCAGATGGTTTTACAGATTTCAATGCTTATCTACCCTTTTCGGTTTACGGCTATTTTATGAATGGTGGCGGTCGCTGTTGGGTGACGAGTATCGGGACTCAGCTCCCAGGTGCGCCCAGGCCGAGAACGCCCGAACCAGTTACCAGGCAACTAACCGGACGCGGCAATCGCCCTTCAATTAATTTGACGCTGCGCCCAGAGCAAATTGCGGGTGGAACCGTCATGGTGTTAATTACTGATAGCATTCCTCGCGCTCTTCCAGAGGGGACGGAAGGCGAAGCTCCGCCGAATACTGGTGAATATTTTTCGATCCAAATCCAGCGCGGCGAAGAAGTGCTAGAGCGATACGATAATTTGACGATGAATCAGGAAGCGACCGCTCAAGTCGCTACCTATGCCCTAGAAGCATTGAGAGCTTCGATGTACGTCACCGCCGAAGATACCGCCCGCACCGGACAGCCCCTCGCCCGCCGCCCAGCTAAAGGACAGTTTGAATTAGCTCCCCCCCTCGCAACTTCCTCACCCGATCGATTTGCGGTCGAATTAGAGGGCATTCGGGACGACAGAACTGGGGTGCGCGGTCTATTTGAGATCGACGAAATTACAATGATCGCCTGTCCCGACCTGATGCGGGTGTATGAAGCCCAAGTCATGAACCTAGAACAGGTACATGGCATCATGGAACTGGTGATTAGCATGTGCGAAGGTGCCGCTGCTGGTGACATCCCCAATCCTCCCAACCGGATGGTTTTACTCGACCCGCCCCCCAATTTTGTCAAACCGCAAGAAGTGGCAAACTGGTTGGCACAATTCAACCGTCGATCGATGTTTGCCGCCCTCTACTATCCCTGGATTAAGGTCGCTAACCCCCGTAATGGTGGCAGACCGATTCTCGTGCCGCCTTGCGGTCACATGATGGGTGTCTGGGGTCGGACAGATGAGACGCGGGGCGTTTACAAGGCTCCAGCCAATGAAGTCCCACGGGGCGTAATTGGACTGGGATACGACTCTAATTTCCGCGAACAGGAACTATTAAACCCATTGGGTATCAATTGCATTCGCAGCTTCCCCAATCGTGGTATTCGGATCTGGGGTGCACGGACTTTAGTCGAACCCGACAAAACCGAATGGCGTTACATCAGTGTCCGCCGCTTAATGAGTTATATCGAAAAATCGATCGAACTAGGTACCCAGTGGGCAGTATTTGAACCCAATGATGAAGATCTCTGGGCGCGAATCAAACGGATTATTAGTAATTTCTTAGAACGAGTTTGGCGCGAAGGTGGCTTATTTGGGTCTTCCCCAGAACAAGCATTTTATGTCAAATGCGATGAGGAATTAAATCCCCCCGAAAGTCGGATGTTAGGTCGGTTATATATTGAAGTTGGTGTTTGTCCAGTCCGACCTGCGGAGTTTGTTGTGTTCCGTATCAGTCAATGGAACGGTACCGAAGAAGGTGAATAATCTAGTCAAAAATTATAATTAACTAACCAGGAGTTTGAATATGGCCGGAGAGTTTTTAACCTCATCTAAATTTTATTTTGAGGCAGATGGGCATACTGATAAATTTATCAAAGAAGTTAGTGGTCTAGGGGTCGAAAGTACGCCAGCACAGGACGTTCATGGCTCATCTAAGGGTGGGAAAGTGATGCGCCAAGCTACGCCAACCGTCGTTAAGTTTACGAATATTACCCTCAAATTAGTTGCAACTAAAGATATCGAACTGTATAAGTGGTATCAAGATTGTAACGAAGATATGGGCGATCCTCGGAAATGGGCGAGTAATCGAAAAACAGGTTCGGTAGTCGCTTACGATCAGAATGGCACAGAACAAGCTCGCTGGAATATTATTAATTGTTATCCCTGTAAATATACTGGGCCAACTTTAACTGCTTCTGGTGGGGATATGGCGACCGAAACGATCGAACTCGTCCATGAAGGTGTTAAACGGGTGAAATAAATCTGGATTTGGTGGAGATTTTTGAATAGAAATTCTTCACCATTCGATCGTCAATTTATAACTCATAAATCTAATCGATTATCGATCGTGACTAAAGAACTGCCAGAAATTCTTACGGCTTCTCGCTTTTATCTAGAGTTAAGTTTAGATGGGTCGGATGGTTCTGATTGCTATTTTTTGGAATGTCGGGGTTTCCAGCAAACTCAAGCACCGATTGAAATCTGTGAAGTTACTAATGTGGGTGGCGGTAGCGGGCAGCAGGTAGTCCGAACTAAACTGCCTGGGAATGTGAAAAGTGGCAATATTACCCTGCGACATGGAATGACTAGCTCTAAAGCTTTGTGGGATTGGTTTAAATCGATCCAAGATGGTCGATGGGGTAAACAACGCAAGCTGATATCCCTGACAATTTACAATCAAGCCAGTCGGGAAGTAGCTAAGTTTCAATTAAAGAATGCTTGGCCGAGTAGTTACAAGTTAACTGATGTAAATGCCAAGAGTACGGAAATTGAGATTGAAGAATTAGAGGTTGCTTTCGAGCAATTTATTCGCGAAAAATAGCGATCGATAATATGTTCCCAACTGAGTTTGAATTTACACTACCAAAAGGATATATAGACACCGATGGCAATCTGCATCGTGAGGGAATTATGCGGCTATCGACAGCGATTGATGAGATCTCTCCGCTCCGCGATCCGCGTGTAAAATCTAATTCAGCTTACGCTACAATTATCATAATATCAAAAGTAATTATCCGGCTGGGAGGATTAGATGAAATCTCTCCCTCGGTCGTCGAGAATTTTTTTGCCCAAGACTTAAATTACCTACAAGATTTCTATCGGCGAATTAATGGGATGGAAGTAGAAATACCTCCAGAAGAGACAAAACCCACCACCAAACGATCGACTCGCACTGCCAAAAAGACCTAGCTAACTACGATATTATGCCGCGCCAGGATAGCCTCGATACTGAATTTGAATTTGTGTTGCCGCGAGGGTCGATCGATCGAGATAATCGCAGGCATCGCGAAGGGGTGATGCGGTTGGCTACAGCTAAAGACGAAATTATCGTCCAACAAAACAAAAAAGTTCGAGAAAATCCTGCTTATAGTTTTTTAGTCATGCTATCGCGCACGATCGTTAAATTAGGGAGCCTAGACTATGTTAGTCCGGCACTACTCGAAAACTTAGTATTGTTAGATATATCCTATCTGCGGGAATACTATAATCAAATCAATCAACAAGGAGATATCCATATTCCCGCACAATGTCCCCAATGTAATGCACAATTTTCTGTAGAACTAGAATTGGCGGGGGAGTCATGAGCTACCCTTCTAAACAGTTATATGAAGAGGTAGCTTTTATTGCTTATCATTTTCACTGGACGCGAGATGATATTTTAAATTTAGACCACGCTAACCGCCAACTATGGGTAGCAGAAATTAATAAGATCAATGAAAAGTTATGAAAATTAAAATTTGTAATGCTGCAACTTTAGTAGAGTTAAAAGAATTCGATCTTGCCTCGGCGATTAGAATTCATGGTGAGTGTTTTGTGGGGAGATCTCCTGATGTTCCATTAGTTTTGGACAGCGATGATGTCAGTCGCCAACATGGTAAATTTTTTATTCAAGATGAAAAGTATCATTTTTGCGACTTAGGTAGTAGTAATGGCTCGGTAATCAACGATCGAATCGTCGAACCAAATCGATCCTATAGTTTAAATAATGGTGATGCCGTCCACATTGGCAATTTTGTACTACTAGTAGAAGAACACCAGCAAGAATTAGCCCAAACAGTATTTAAAGTCATCGATCCCTGGATGTTTAAACCCAAACCACCAGAAATCGTCGTCAGCAATCCCTCAACGGAAGTTCCCATCCCAGAGCCAGTAGCTAGTGCAGTCGAAATCAACAATCCAGAAGAGATAGATGCTCTACCGCCAGCAGTTGCAGCCGTGGAAGCAGCAACGCTTAATCCAGTAAATGAACCGATCGTCCAAACTGATTATTCAGTAACCGAGCCAGTTGAAGAAATAGAGGCTGAATCGATCGATTTAATCGAAACAGTCGATGAGGTGACTCCAAATATTAGCGCGGAGGTACCACCATTCGATCCTTCAACTCAAACGATCGTGCAAGCTGGATATTCAGTGGCTGCTCCAGTTGGCGAGGCGAAGAGCACGCCTGTAATCGATCTAGGAGATCGCGATAATTTAATTGTCATTAATATTGAATTAGAGCCATTACCATTCGATCCTTCAACTCAGACGATCGTCCAAAGAGGCGATCCAGAATCTCCTCCAGTTGAAACATCGATCGAGCCAGTTGTTGTAGTAGCCGATGGTTTGAGTGCAAATGTAGAAGCATATATTCCAGCACTGACGATCTCCGATCCCGTGGAAAATGAAGATATTACCCTCAATGAAGCCGGTATTTCAGATGAAACTTCATCGGGATTAGGTATAAATCCGATCGTCGAAGCAGAAGGAAATCTACCTGTATCTACAGATGTAGAACTAGTCGCAGATGAGGTAATTTCGCTCGATGACGAAGTAGATATTCTTTTGGCTAACGATGCAGAGCAAACTGAAGAGCCAGATAATTCAACCATTTTAACGGTAGAAACTGCTTCAGCGATCGAAGGCGATCTTCAACAAGCATCAGATGAAGAAGTTTCCTTCGATTTCGATGATGAAGTAGATACTATTTCTACTGTTGATGAGCTAAATCGAGCTGAAGAAGTACTAACTCCAATTGTAACCACAGCGGCAACTACTCCCACGATCAAAAATACTCTGCCAGCGGAAGATGGTGAAATATCATTCGATGATGATGGAGTAGATATTACTACAACGATCGACGATCTAAATCGAGTTGAAGAGGTCGAATTATCGACCGTAGAGACAGCAGAAACTGCTCCATCGATCGATAATGCTATTCAAGCAGGACTCGTGGCTGGAGTGGCGACTGTCGCCGCCGTGAGTAATTTCGATCGGACTGAAGAAATAGCTCAGTCAACCGTAATAGAAGAGGAAATTATGCCAGTAGAAACAGCTAGCCCAACGGATAGTATTCGTCAGAGTGCGATCGATTCGCTGAGTACCAAACAAATTATTGCGATCTGCCATGATAGTATCACACCAGACTTAATCGATTTTATCGACGCACACCAAAGCTTCTTTGCTAAGTGCTCGCTCGTTTCTTGGTTATCTATCAGTCAAGAATTAAATCAACAAACAGGGATTAATCTCAGTCAAGCGATACCACCTGGTATGTCTGGTGGATATCAAAGAATTGCTGCCTCAATTAATTCTGGAGATGTTATTGCAGTAATTTTCTTGAGAGATTTCTTGCAGCCGCAAGCTGGACAAACTAATGAAGAATCTATGTTGAGACTCTGCAATATCAACCAAATTCTCTTGGCAACTAATACGGCTACCGCAGCGGCGATCGTATCTTATCTTTCATAAACTAATTTAGGCTAGGTGTTAAGTTCTCTAGTAGTAGGGAACTTCAATCGATCGTCATAAGTCTCAATAAGTAAAGATTTCAGATTAACCGGATATATTTGTTGTGAAAAAATTAAAATCGATCGTTGCTTTCAGCAGTATTCTTGTTTTGACAAGTGTCTTGGAAATAGCTACTGCTTACTCTCAAACTCCACGACCGAAAGATCCAACCACCTTCGCTTGCATTCCACTGGGGGAAAATTTTGCCACGATCGCCAAAAGAGGCAACCTGAAGACTAAACCAATTATCATTTGGAAAGATAAATCCTTTGGTGATAAATACCCCCCTAAAACACGCTGCGAAATTGTTAGTAAACGATTGACTAATGCTGTCGCCGAACAAAAGGGTCGGCTTACCAGGTTGCGACTAACGCATGGCATCGTCGGATCTAATTCTGTAATTTGTTATACCACTCACCCGGATGCTAACACTGCAAAGGGTAAATGTACTGCTAAAAATACCTTGTTGACATTGAAACCAGAAGACAAAGGACAAGAAGCAGCCATCATCAAACAATTGGTGACTTTTAATGTAACTGGGCAAGTGATAAATCGCGGGCTAGGTGAGCCGACGGAAACGAGAGCTGTTGTTGAATTTGGATGTGAATTAGATAGTTATTTCGCTAACGATCCTGCGGCAAAAGATAAGTGTAGCGTTCCATCTACTACCCCAGTAACTCCTGGCAGTCCCGAGCCGACTACACCTTAACAATCTGGCATTATTGAATGTAGGGATCGAATCCGTAAGGGGCACCCCTACGAATC
>JAJAYU010000355.1 GCA_026786125.1 Chamaesiphon sp. | reverse complement strand
GTCAATTATTTCCGAACTAATGAGATCGTTAATTGGAGGTGCAGTTCGATCTCCGACTGCGGTCGAATTACTTTCCTGTCGATCGATTTGGTTGCTGATTTTTGGTATTGTAGATCGAGATTCACTAGCGAACTCTGTCGTTTTATTGTCATGAAAAATTACCACAGATTCCCCACCATCTTCTCGATCGAGATATGCTAGTCCGCTTGAAAGATCGTCATCTGAGGTACTATTAAATATAGTAGTCAGCGAGTCTAAATTATCAGCATCGATCTCCCGATCGTCTGGTGAATCTAATTCAGCTCGATCGACTTTCAATGTCGATGCTATGCGCTCTACTCGTGTAGGTTGCCAGCTATTCCAACCGATTTGGGATTCGGCCGATTCCGCAAAGCGGAGGCTCTGCCAACGAATCAACGGTGAATGCTTGACAAGAGGCTCAATTCCGTTCGGAAGAGGATTTACTAAAGCATTTATCTCTACAGATAGATGAATATTTTTCCGCCGCGATAAAAGTCTCGATGGCTCGATTAAAGAACTCCCGATTCTCGATCGATGTGTTGTTATTCCCAACCCAGGGCGAACATTTAACATATTGAAGATTTAATAATAGCTATTTATTTAGAAGGAAAAAATCCAGTCTCCCCACGGCTGACTGGATTACCACCGCCTTTGTCTTTACCTACTTTTAGTCCTTCATACGCTAACGTCAATTCCTCGATTGCTACTACATTACCATCTGCTTGTAATGTTGGTGTTTTCCAAGTAACTGGGATAGCACCAATGAGAGTCCAACTCATCATTGTTTCTCCAGCCTGATTGAAGACTAAGATATTTACATTTCGTCTGGATGATTTATTTTCAAAAATCTCATTCAGCCACTTCCAAAAACCCAGACGATCGCTGATACCCCGCTTAAGGGTGACATCTGCAAATTCTGTATGACCTAAATAAATAATTTGTCGATCGTTAACACCACCTTCCTGATAAACATTTTTTTTGATTTGAACGCTCAATCCCGAACATTCCGTAAATGATGCCGCAATATCACCACCGATTTCCACATAAAACCGATTGGAAGTGACAAAATTTAATTGATTGTATGTCGCATCAGCCATTGCTACCACCGGGGATGACTATAGTTATTGACTCGTTCTCGCTGTAAATACAAATCTTCCCGCAACAGTTGATACACGCGATCGGTTAGATTCGCTAACAATAAAGAGTCCTTGAGATACTTGCCTACGGCTGTTGCCACTTGATTATCTGTTGATATGGAAGAGCTAGCATATTCGGTAGTGCAACTGAAATCACCGATAGGTTCGATCCGGGTTTTACTTTCGTCTGTACTCATAGCTAATATCCTCCTGAATTCAAGACTACAGCTATTATGTGAGAATCAAAATTAGCCAAAAGTCGAACCTTTATTGGATTACGATCTAGAGCTTATTTCCTGCTCTATTGCCAATCCCACGAGATCGCTAACATCTTCACCCAAACCAGCCAGTCTCATCACCCGCCAATTTAAAACTTGTTTACCCCTGCGATCTAATTCATTCACTGCCCACCTAATTCGCCTAATTTGGAAATCATCGATCGATTCCGTCACCATCGTGAGATAATCCCTAGTCATTGGCATCAAATCTAAATGTTGTTCTAACAATGCCGATAACCCGATCGATTTACCAATTCTACTCATCGTCACCCGAACTGGTATTTCTGTCTGTAGGATAGAGTCAACGGAGGCTTTCACTCGATCGAGTACATCAAGATCCCGTTCTCCCCAATCAACCCTTTCTCCAGTGGCTACAGGCTGCTGTAATACTGGAGAATTGTTATTGAGCCACTCTCGATCCTTCCGATAGAGCCAAGCATAAGTGGCGGGAGAGATTTTTCGCAGCTCGGTTTTTGTAGCCTGGGGATATTGTTGTTGTAAGCTCATCCAATATTCACGTTGTGCTGTGGGGATAGGCGATTGCTTGGCAATCGGAGGTTCGGTAGGCTCGATCGATAACTGAGATCTTTTCTCCCAATGACTGACAAGTTGAAGCCGCAATACATAGCGCTTCACTGTTCGAGTATCCACATTGAGTTCCCTCGCAACTGCCCTCAATCCCAGTTTCTGCTGTTCGACTAATTCTCGCAGCTTCTCCTCCCACAACTCACCGAACGCAATAATTTTCCCGATTTTATACTTGTCCTCTTCAGATCGATCGGGACCAGTCCGACAGTAAATCATCCCACACTCACAAGTAAAGACCCCCAGAGGTTGCTTATTTTCCAAACAGTGAGAAACCTTCAATTCCATAACGACTGATTGACGGTAGTGAGAAGCTACGGCATTGAGACAGATCCAAGGTGCTTTCCCGAATGGCTGGTATTGATAATTATCACGGAAGAATCGACTGACAGTATCGTTGAGAAACCGAATGAATAATAAATGTCTGATCGGATGAAAGGATTTATGATGTTTGCGAGTAATCGACACCAACCAATTAGAAGCGCAGTTTTCTTCTACTGTAGAATCAAGCAAAGTCAACACCTCTCGATCGTAGAACGACCGAAAATCGGTCTGGATTCGATCTTGGTAAACACGCCCATTACTATTCGCCAATCCTCGATCGATTAAAAGACTTCGATATTGTCGTTGAAAGTATTCTGGCGCATGAGCAGGTAAGTTGCGATTGAGCAGCCATAAAATATCTAGGGCGATAAGTTGCAGTTGTTCTCTAGTCCGATCTCGATAAGTATCATACTGTTCAACTAGCTGACAGTTATCAAGACTAGCTGCATGATATTGATGACGGTTGAATCCTTGAGTGGGAATACTACTGGCTTGCAGAAAAACTCCATGTTTCGGACAAACTAGAACACCTGGGATTTGGTGCAATCGATGCCAGTAGAGTTCTCCATAGAGTTCGAGATCTTCAGAATTACACTGAGGACAGAATCGCAAATATCTGGGTACAGGAATCGCACTAGCCATGATTCCGGCTCTAGTGTGGATGTTCGCAGCCCTACTAGCTTTCATGGATTGCCTAATCGATCGATCGCGTTGAGGTGGCAGGAACGTCTGGTAGAAGGGGTAGAGAGTATGTTTGTCGATGAGATCGCTGGCGAGATTCGGGGTGAGATGCTGAAGCCGTTTGGTTAAATTATTCAGATTAGCTGGCAGATCGATCGTCGCAATTGTAGTCGTGGAGCCAAATAATTCTGATAGGGTAATTTTGGGGCTGGTACTGCCACTACGGATGTGATATCGGGCAATCAGGCTGTAGAGTAATTCGTCAGGATAAGGAGTAGGATAGAAACCCAGCATGACTTATACCTCCTGTGATTACTGCAATTGAGATTTCCCCATTGCGCGGGAAATCATCTCCATCAAAGCTTGTTGCCGCAACTGGAAAAAGCCCTCAAAATCATCATTTCGCAGACAGTCAGGCTCGATTAAATGCGATCGCAAAATCTCATCCAACCGTCCCCGCGACATTCCCATCTGTTCTAATTTCTGCAAATACTTACTCGGTGCCATGCTCCCTACTACCCGATTCGTCCGCATCGATAGGGGTGTTTTATTCACAAAACAGTTGTATCGTTTACTCTCGATCAACTGCGCCTGACACCAAGCTTGGGGGAAAATATGATGGACATCCACGCACTCCTGAAAATACCGCGTATCGGTGATTGCTTCCCCAGTTATAAAATCCAATATGCCCTCGCCCCTGAGTAACGACTCCACTGCCTTGAAAATTGCCCCGCGTCGATTCCGCAACGTCAGTAACCGCGATTCGGCAAATAAG
>JAJAYU010000354.1 GCA_026786125.1 Chamaesiphon sp. | reverse complement strand
GGTTTCGGTAATGCGGTGAAGACATGCGGCAATCTGCTGCGGATTATTACTCGCAATCACCGTGATCACTTCATCAATCTGTTCTTGAATGGTAGTTTCAAAAATCGAAGCAACAATATCAAATCCCAGCTCTATCGAGGTTGGGAGCGGAATATCTGCTTCGCTCCAGTCACCTAATTTAACCTTTAATTGTTCAAGAGTCGTCGTCATCCGATCGAGAATTACTGATTCGTCAATTTCACGATCCATAATTTGAGCATTCAAGCACTCGTCTAATGCTGAATATCCATCTAAAAGTAAAGCTTGAATTGCTGTATCTATAGTTATTTCTAAATCATAAAAAACTCGCGCCACATCTTCAAAGTCATGAGCAATTAGCTCAATAGTCGGCAATCCGACATTTGCCGCAGCACCTTTCATTGTGTGCAATGCCCGCATTAAATTATGTACTTTAGCAGTAGTATGATCGCTCGGCAACGTGAGAATTTCATGCTCGATCGATCGCAGTAATTCTGGTGCCTCAGTCAGGAAGTAGGTATAAGCTTGGACTTGGATTTGGGAGTCGTTCATGATTGGAGCTATGAGACGGGAAAATGGAGTGAATTAATACTAGTTAACTATCAATTGTCAATTATCAACTAAACAACCGAGATATCTATTTAAGGAACTATCGATTACTGCTTTAGTGATTGGCTTGCAGATAAATTCCGATGCACCAACGACTTTGGATCGCAGTCGATCCAGCAATCCATCTTTGCTAGTAAGAATAACAATTGGAGTTTTGGCGAGACTAGAAATTCGGCCAATTTGGCCACAAACTTCATACCCATTCACTTTTGGCATCACTAGGTCGAGGAAAATCAGATCTGGCTTGTTTTCTAGTAATCTTGGCAAAGCTTGAGTAGAGTCTTGGATCGAAATAAATCGATAACCAGCATCAGTAACGATCGATCTCATTAGTTCACAAACTTGAGAGCTATCATCAATACAAATTACTAGTTTGGCTTTGGTCGATTGCGTTGGCGGAGCCTCTCGGAACGAGAATCGTGGATTAGGAGCGGATAGAAGCTGATCTGGACGATCTGGTAATACTTTATTGCCGATTTTGGGCAACTTTAGATCGGGTAATTCAATCAATTCGACAATCCCAGTTTGAATATAGCGAGTCAGAGATCGAGTTAATAATAATAAATCCTCATCGATCTCGATCGCAATTTCGCGGAATGTGCGCTTACCTGTAATTACCTGAACTAAATTTTGATAAATAATCGGTGTCGTTTGACGATACAGTTGGACTGGATGTCTAATTACTGGTATTTTATTGGGGGAAATATTAGCTAATTTTTGCTTCTCCCAGTCTGCCCACTCTAATTCAGCTTGGGAAATCACTTCTTCAGTGTTTACCAAAATTGGTGGTCGATTGATAAAGATTTCTGGTTGCGATCGAAATGATAATTTTTGTCCTTGTCCATATTGTAGTAAATCAAAAATCGTTTCCTGTGCTGCCGTCGTTAACATAGCAGTCAGTTGGGACGAATTAATCTTTCCTGATGCGATTAAGGAGAGGGCACCCTGGTAATACCAAGAGGTTTTGCGTTTTTGTTCCAATCCATCCCATGCTTGACAATTTGCCGCCTGAACCAATGCTTCAAGTCCAACAGATCCGCAATGAGTGGACAATAGCCGTTGCCATAGTTGATTGGGTTGAATCAAGTCCAGACTCCAGACAATCTGCCCTTGGTAGAAGACAATTTCCCATGCTTGCCCCGATGCTACGGCAATATCCACCGTACCTGTAAATTCTCCCCAACTGAGATAATGGAGTCTACCGATCGAATTGCGTTGAAGGTCAACAGTTGTCGAATAGTGAAGATCATTGTTCATTGGACATAAAAATGGGATAGTCAAAGCAGTGGGTTTAAATACTCAACAATTGGGATGTCTAGTATAATTGTGATGACTAATTTTTCAGAGTCTTCATTAGTATTCCCTAGTAATCACTCAGTGCGCTATTATGCTGAATTATCATTAGCGATCGCTATTGAATCGGATTGATGACTGCCAGGTTTATATTAGGAGTTGACGTGTTCAAGTTATTCACTAGGTTACGGGAGATATCCATAAAATTGCCATCACGGGCAAGTGAAACTCGCGCAGACCGCCAACCAGAGCCTGGGGTTGGGGATCTCGAACATCGTGATAGCGAGTTGGTAGATCTCGAACTTGCTGGTATCCCCACTACCGAAACCGCAGATCATCTTTCTGGTAATGTATTTCCGAGCAATACCACTGATCAAGCTTTAGTCGCAGCCACCGTCAGCGATCCGACTACGACGGGAGCCGCAACTCCTCCATCCACAAAGAAATCTGGTAAATTAGCTACCAAGAAAGCCAAGAGTCCAATGTTAATCGCCGTTGGACGGACTGCTAAAGCCGTAGGTGCAAAGGCAGGTAAGGTTGGATCGACTATCTCCAAACCATTCAAAGGCGAGAAACCGCTCCACAAAACCAAAAAATTCTGGATTGGTTCTAGCTTGGGATTGGGACTATTAACCCTGGTGGGATCGTGGATCTTTGTAGATCAAAGTGTCAACCAATATGCGCCGACTGATGCTCTTAGTTATGTTCGTCCTGGCACAATTACGATCAAAGGTGTGAATGGGCAGATTCTACTGCAAACAGGTAATGCCACCCGTGAGACACTCAAAGCTTGGCAGATGCCAGACAAGCTCAAAAAAGCATTTGTAGCGATCGAAGATCGTCGCTTTTACGAACATAATGGTGTAGATTACAAAGGCGTAACGCGGGCATTTGTTCAAAATATTACCTCCCGCAACTTAGTCGAGGGTGCCAGCAGCATCAATCAACAGTTGGCGCGGATGGTTTATCTCAACCAGGAACGGAGTTTCTGGCGCAAACTGCGGGAAGTTCGCCTCGCTCAGAAATTAAATCAGGGACTGAGTAAAGACAAGATCCTCGAACGCTATCTCAATCTGGTCTATCTCGGTGAAGGTACTTATGGAGTAGCCGATGCTGCTTGGGTCTATTTTAGTAAAACCGTAGACCAACTTAGCCTCGCAGAAATGGCTACCCTAGCGGCGATGCCACCTGCACCGAATAAATATTCACCTTTTGTCAATCCTGATTTTGCCCAGAAACGCCGTAATCTGGTACTCGATCGGATGTTGGATGCTAAATTTATTACAGCAGCGGAAGCTAAGACAGCGAAAGCCGAGCCGCTCAAACCCAAGCGCAGCCCCCTGAAACGGGATGAGCAACAAGCCCGATATTTCACCAAATATATCGAGCAAGAACTCCCCCAGCGGATATCTGCTCAAGCAATTAAAGATGGTGGATTGACTGTCGAAACTACTCTCAATCCAGAGTGGCAAACCAAAGCCGAGGAAGTAGTTAACTCTACTGTGCGGAGCAATCGTGGCTCCTTTGGACAAGCCGCAATGGTCAGTATCGATCCCCGTACAGGCGGAATCAAATCGATGGTTGGTGGTACCGACTTTGAAACCCATCAATTCAACCGCGTCACCCAAGCCAAACGCCAACCTGGATCGACCTTCAAGCCGATCATTTATGCTACAGCGATCGCTGGCGGCATTAGTCCCAACAAATCCTATCTTGATGCTCCCTTTGATGTCGATGGCTACAAGCCCAAAAATGCGGGCAAAAGTTTCAAAGGTCAAATTTCGATGCATGATGCCCTGATTAATTCAGTCAACATCATCGCCATCAAAATCTTGATTGATACTGGCTGGCAACCTGTGATTGATAACGCCAAGAAAATGGGGATTGAGTCAAAACTCGAACCATACTATTCCCTCGCCTTAGGTGGACTAGAAGTTAACCTGCTGGAAATCACCAGTGCCTACACCACTTTCGCCAATCGCGGTATTCACAATCCTGTTCATGGGATCACCAGAGTGATCAACCAAAAAGGTGAAGTGCTCTATCAAAACAAACCCAAACCAGATCGAGTGTTTGAACCTGGGACTAACGCAATTATGACCTGGATGATGCGTGGAGTCGTCAATGAAGGCACCGCCACCTCTGCCCAAATCGGTCGCCCTGTAGCGGGTAAGACTGGCACTACAGACAAAGAACGTGATCTCTGGTTCATCGGCTTCGTGCCCCAACTAGTAACCGGAGTCTGGCTCGGTAACGACAACAACCGCCCCACCGGAAACGCTAGTAGCACAGCCGCTTATGCCTGGTCACGATTTATGAGAACTGCGGTGCAAGAGTTTCCACCAGAAAATTTCCCCCCTCGCCCCGACGATCTCAGCGGACGCAAACCAGAACTCAAGCTCGATCCGATCCGTCCCCGCTACCAGCGCACAATGGCCGCTCCAGCCCAGGACAAAGATGGCGACAAGAGTAGCAATAATAGTTCGGAAGATCGCCCCCGTCGCTCTCGTCGTCGCCGCTCAGAGGCATCTAGCAACTCGGAAGAAAGTCCTCGTCGTCGCCGCTCAGAGGCATCTAGTAGCAGCTCGGAAGAAAGTC
>JAJAYU010000353.1 GCA_026786125.1 Chamaesiphon sp. | reverse complement strand
TACTTTGAATAATACAGTGAGAAATCAATACTTGTCAATGATAATTATATTTAACTATTTTGGCTGAATCAACATCTGTAGCTATTAGCAGACCCCTGAACGGGTGACAACTATTTCGTCACCTGAACTGTTCTTTTGAGCGAGTTAAAACCAGTTTTAGCTTCCCAAGTTTGTTCGTTAGCCAGTCGAATTGAGTACTCTGGACGGTTGGCAAGTTTGGGCATCGGGTCGGGGAGATTTAGTAGCAACTCATAAGCTCCTAGTGGTGCTGCTTGGGGAACTTTGGTGCGGATATCCACGGAGATTTCACCAACTTGCGGTAGCCAGAAGCGCGGGTCTTGAGTTCTGCTCAAAGCTTTGAGAATTGGTAGGCGATAAACTTTGCCTGTTTGCTGATGGCGCAAGATTAGTTCTAAGCCACGAGGATTAAAAGGACTGGCATAACCAATATTTTTAACGATAACATTACCACTTAGCTGACGATTGCGTTGGACTTGGGATGAGAAACTCGATCGAACTAATTGCAACCGATAACCCAATTTTTTAGAAATGTCTCCATAACAGCCTTCTTGTCGCCATCGATCGAGATCGGCTGCATAAAAATTGGCATTGAGATAGCTCCAGTGAAATCTCGCTAATTCAGATACTGCGGTGGGGCAATCACTTCGATGCCTGTCGGGTGTAGCCTCACAGGTTTCGCCGCCGACGGCAATAAATGGCGCAATTTTACTGACATAGCTTTGCAGTCCTGGCAGATCGGGTGCATAAGTGCCCGCATCTGATTGATTAGCTAAAAAGCAGTCATTTTTGAAACCGACTCGCGCTTGCCGACTGCCCCGAAAAGCATTGGAGATGTTCAGGGCTTGGGGGTAGTTGGCTTTGATATCGTTGGGGTAGCGAATCTGCACCATCCGACTGCTGGGCATCGCCGCCAACAGTGCGGTTAAAATTTTTGCTTTGGACTGGGGTCGATCAAGTCCATTGGCAGAACTGTGCCACTCGCCCCAAGCACCGATGAAGCCCCCCTGCAACACAGCAATCACATCGGCATTGCGCTGAAGCAATGGTTTGAGTTGATTGATATGGCTAAGTGTTAGATTGAGACTGGCATCGGCAGATCGATCCATGTCACTGCTCCCATTCGGAAAATTATAACTAAAGCGCGGGATTACCTTGATTCCGGCTGCCCTGATTAGTTGCAGTTGGCGGTCTAATTTGCTCAAAAATGCTGGTGATAAAGGGCGATTGCGATATTCATCCAAGCGAATATAAGTGCGGGCAAGAGTAAACCCCTTGCGCCTGACATCGCTAAAATCTTGACCGCTCATCAGTTCGATATTTTCATGAAATCCCCGCTCTGGATTGGGAAAATTCGCAGTGGTTGGCAGATAGCTGACGATCGATTTGGAACTAGGAGCGGATCTGACTGGGACTGGAGATCGATCTGTTGCTACCGCAGCTAGCTCTCCTAGATGATCAGTGCTCCCAGAGCTGATTGGAATCATCAAGATACAGCCGATCGCCAAAACGCAAGCAGGATAGCGGTTCATAGTCAATACTTACTTATCTTTAGCAGCTTATTATACAGTATTGCACCCGTGGTGATTGTCAGTAGCTGGAGGAGTTAGTTCTTCGATCGAATGGGGCATAATGAGTTTATTGGTTTAGTCAGACAAGGTGGATCTCAATTTCAACTTTATTATTGGTGAGATTTCGGGGAATCTCGATCAGCATACTTACTTCTAAATGACGCTATCGATCGCGCAATTGTGCGATTGAGCTAGATCTATTTTTTACATTCTAGATCTGGCTGTCAGATTGCTATTGAGTCATTTAGCCGATGTTGAAACACCATAAATTAGCTAGGATAAGGGGCCGCACAACATGATTAACTAACTCAATCATTAATTGCCATTAATTTCAATCTTATATATTTTTGACTAAACAGTACAAATTCACCCGATTTTCAGATCATGTCTGTTAATAGACATAACAGATTGAATTAATTATTTATATATCTTATGTCAGCTACATTATTAGAGCAATTCGTTCCCTATAGAACTCGCATCCAAATTGCGCTAGATAAGTACCAATACTTACTATCGATCGTTGCGACTTTTCTATTTTACTCCAATCTGCCAGACTACTTATATGCAGCACCAATTATTCCCATTCCCCCCCTAGTTTGGATTGGGTTAATTACAGTCTTATCATTCCCTTTTCTCAAAAAAGCAGCTAATATTCCCAAACCACTCCTAGCTTGGATGGTATTTTATTTGTTGATCTCCCTGCTGTCATTACTGACAGTCAGTGGAGATGAAATCTCCTTTACGGACTTCCGCGCTAAAGTCTTGTCGGTGTTATTCATCGTCCTCATGTATGTGCTGTTTCAACAAAAATCTCTCATTCATGTTAAGTACACGATTTTAGCTGTCGTGGTCATGAGTGTGATCAATAACATGCTTGAGCTATTCAGCCCCAGGCTGTTTTCAGAACTCAATGTCGGTCGTCCAGCCGGATTTTATATCGATCCAAACCAAGCTGGCTGCGCCCTAGTGTTGGGGATGCTATTAGGTATTACTGCGATCAAAAAACCATATCGCTGGATTGTGATCGTGGTTGCTGGAGTGGGGATTATGGCAACATTTTCGCGGGGAGCGATTATTGGTTGGTTATTCTGTACAATTATCATGATCTCTGGTCGCGTCCTCTCCGATCAGCGGCGCAAAATTATCGTACCAGCAATACTCCTGGTTCTCTTTTTAGCATCAATTAATCCACTGAGACTACTTTCCGATTACTTTAAAGGCGATCCCTCTGGAGCTAATTGGGATATTATGTATAGACTCGAAGAGTTTCAAAATCCCTCGGGAATAGGCAAAGAGGACTCCGCAGTTTCCCGCCAAGGCGTTGTGGCAGGTGCGATGGTGCTGTTTAGCCAGCGGCCATTTTGGGGCAATGGATTAGCCTCGACGCGGAAGTGGATGGTTGCTGATATCTCCACTCACAATATGTATCTGTATTACATGGCAGATAATGGCATTTTGGGGATCTTATTTTTACCTGGGGCAGTGTTCGCAGTTGTGTATCGCAACAAAGGCGAACAGTCAACAATTTTGGTTTGCTTTGCTGTCTTTGTGAGTTTATGGGGCTTATTCAGCCATGAAGTATTGGCAGAACGCTATACCTTGTCTAGCTTTGCAATATTAGCCGCCATGAATACCAATCAACAGTGGTCCGCGAAGTTTGCCCAAAATAGGGATCGGCTCGGATTGCGACAATCGAGAGCACAACGACTATTACCTCCATCCCGTCAAAGATCCCAATTAGCCTTGCCACCAGTACCAGATAAAGAGACTGCACAATTAGCCTTACCACCAGCTCGTAATCAAAAGTTTATTGAAGACCGTGATTAATAGCTATATGAAAAGTAGTTAATTAAATATCAAAATCTAAATCTTATCTAACTGGAACTGTAAGTTTTAGATTTTAACTAGTGGTAAATTGGAGCCGATTGGTTTGACTTCAATTGCTCACCAGCGAGTAACTC
>JAJAYU010000352.1 GCA_026786125.1 Chamaesiphon sp. | reverse complement strand
GCTTCTAAGCGACGATAAGCCGATTTGACGAAAAAGCCAAATGCGCCTCCAAATAGGGCGGCAAAACCGGCTGAGACAATCCGTAAACCCTCTTGATTAGTGACTTTTGCCAACATCTCACTGGGTAATATATCCACGATACCGTAGCCAATCCCTGCCGCGGCTAGGATTAGTAGGAGGATAATTGTAAAGTCGAGCATGGGTAGGCTTCCGATCGAGTCGAGTATGAGTAGATCTCTCTATTCCATTATATCTGGTGCCGTTCGGTTATTTGTTAGGAGGGTAGATACTGATAGCCGAGGATGATCTAAATTTAATTCCAATCTTCTTGCTCCTGATACTTTTTCGCTTTGACTTGATAGATCTGCTCACTACTATGCAAGGCGCGGGTTTTGGCAAATAATTGCTCCTCAGTCAGATGCCATTCAAGTAATAGTCGATTGAGATTCTCCTGAATATCTGTAGCACCAGGAAAGCCATTGTAGCGAATTCTCAGCCGAGCTAGTTCGGATAATGCCATCGATTCTTGAGGATCGCTCTCTAATAATAAATCGACAATCACTCGATCGATCTTCTCTTGGGGATGCCGTTGGGGTAATTTACTTTGCTCCGCCATACTGTTACAGAGATAGATATTTACATTTATCCAAATATTTTACTCCCAAACATCTAGCCAATGTGATTGAGTAATTGACTTTAGTAAATTAGCCAAAATCAATCAACCAATGTTAGCAGCTAGTCCTGAATTAACGATCAATAAATTACCCAAATCTCTCCATCCGCTCAGTGTAGCTCCAATGATGGATCGGACCGATCGACATTGCCGCTATTTCCTCCGTCAGATTAGCCGTCGTACTTTGCTATACACTGAAATGGTCACGAGTATGGCAATACTCAATGGCGATCGACAAAAGCTGTTAGGATTCGATAGATCAGAACATCCACTCGCCTTGCAAATTGGTGGCGACAAGCCCCAAGATTTGGCTAAATGCGCCCAAATCGCCGCAGAATTTGGCTATGACGAAGTAAATCTAAATGTTGGCTGCCCCAGTAGTCGGGTTCAAAGTGGAAATTTTGGTGCGTGTCTGATGCTTCAGCCCGAACATGTCGCGGAATGTATCGCAGCGATGATTGTTGCAACTAAATTACCCGTGACGATCAAGCATCGAATTGGGGTAGATGAAGTTGATAATTATGAAGCTTTGGCAAGATTTGTCTCAATTGTTTCCCAGACAGGTTGCCAACGTTTTTCAGTACATGCCCGCAAAGCCTGGTTACAGGGTTTAAGTCCCAAGGAAAATCGCGAAATCCCGCCCCTGCGTTACGATCTAGTACATCAGCTCAAACAGGATTTTCCGCAGCTTTTGATCGAGATTAATGGCGGCTTTACGAGTTTAGAGCAAGTCCAGACGCAACTTGAGGTTGTCGATGCCGTGATGATTGGTAGAGCTGCTTACGATAATCCCTATCTGCTGGCAGACGTAGATCGCGAAATTTATGGTGAATCAACACCAATTCCCAGCCGCGATCAAATCGCTACTGCCATGCTGCCGTATATTGATGATTGGATAACTAGTGGCGGTAGATTAAACAGCATTACCCGTCACATGTTGCAATTATTTCATGGACAGCCAGGTAGTCGGATCTGGCGGCGAATCATCACAGAGCAGTCCGTTTTACTAGGTGCGGGCACAGAAGTGATTGAGCGAGCACTGAGTAGAAGTACTCAGGAGTAAAAAGCTTGATCGATCCCCGCGCTCACACATAAAATATTCTGATATGTAAATTAACAAAATAAAATTGTTGCTTATATTGCCAAAGCGTCACCTATCAGTCTATGCTTGACATTGGCGAATATGTAAGTATTCTGGTTTTCATAGTCAAAACCTGTGAAAAAACTGGTGTGTTCTATATAAATATCGATTCTGAGTGGACACTCGCTCATAGTCGTTGATTACAAAATTACTCTAAGGACGAAAAATATATGTCTATTGCCGTGGGAATGATTGAAACCAAAGGTTTTCCTGCTGTTGTGGAAGCTGCTGATGCGATGGTCAAAGCTGCTCGTGTCACATTAGTCGGCTATGAAAAAATCGGCAGCGGACGGGTAACTGTCATTGTTCGTGGTGATGTCTCTGAAGTACAAGCTTCCGTGGCAGCAGGTGTAGAATCGGTTAAGCGCGTCAACGGTGGCGAAGTTTTATCGACTCATATCATTGCGCGTCCTCACGAGAACTTGGAGTACGTTCTGCCGATGAACTATACCGAAGATGTCGAGAAATTCCGCGTCTAGGTCAAGTTTGCGTAGATCAAATTTGCTAAGTATTACATTAACTAGAAAATTTTAGGAGTCATTGATAATGTCTATTGCAGTTGGAATGATCGAAACCTTAGGGTTCCCCGCAGTTGTAGAAGCTGCTGATGCGATGGTTAAAGCCGCTCGTGTCACTCTAGTTGGCTACGAAAAGATCGGTAGTGGTCGCGTAACTGTGATTGTTCGTGGCGATGTATCTGAAGTCCAAGCTTCCGTAGCCGCAGGTGTAGAATCAGTTAAGCGTGTTAATGGCGGACAAGTATTGTCCACTCACATCATTGCGCGTCCTCACGAAAACTTGGAGTACGTTCTGCCTATGAACTACACCGAAGATGTCGAGAAGTTCCGTGACAGCTTAAATGGCCCAGGTCCATTGGCTATGGGTAGTAGACGTTCTTAGAAGCTAAATGAAGCTAGCTAGAGTGTTGGGTACTGTGGTCAGTACCCACAAAGAACCGAATTTAACTGGGACTAAGTTTTTGCTCGTGCAGATGCTCGATCCCGCAGGGAATGATTTGCCGGAGTATGAAGTCGCCGCCGATTGTGTCGGTGCAGGTTTAACAGAAGTAGTTTTAGTGAGTCTGGGCAGTGCTGCTCGTCAAGTTTCGACCAAAGACCATTATCCTGTCGATGCGCTGATTGTGGCGATCGTGGATACAGTTGCGGTAGGTAATGATTTGACATACAGCAAACGAGATGCGCGATAAGAAATTATTTATGAAGTTATTAATGATTTAATTCGGAACCGAAGATATGAGTAATATTAGTGATAGCGTTCGCCAAGAAATTCGTCGTTTATTAAGCCAAGGCTATCGTGTCGGCGTAGAGTATGCTGATCCTCGGCGTTTTCGGAGTGGTTCTTGGACTAGTGCCCACATCGTTCAAGGCGGTGAAAGCACTGTATTAGCTAGCGTTATGGCTGTGCTGGATGAGAATCAAGGTAAATATGTCCAAATCCTGGGTGTTGACACCACAACGCGCACGCGAGTATTGGAACTGATGATCCAACGCCCTGACGGTGCGGTGACTCAAGTAAGTAAATCGAAAAGTACTGGTGGTGGTAGTGTTGCCGCTGCAAGCAATGGCAATGGCGGCGGTAATGGTGGCAGTGGCAGTGATGTCGCTCAAATCGTCAGACAACTACTAACGCAAGGTTTTCGGATTGGGACTGAGTTTGCAGATGCTCGTCGCTATCGCGCCACATCTTGGACGAGTGGCCCATCCTATCAAGGTACGCGAGATAATGAAGCGATCGCTTTACTAACTAATTTAGTTGCCGAACACGAAAACGACTATGTGCGGTTAATCGGGATCGACACAACTGCTCGTCGCCGTGTCACCGAACTAGTGATTCACAAACCAGGTGAGCCAGTTACGCTCAGTACTGGCGGTGGTAGTTCGACAAGTTCTTTTAATAGCTCCTTTGGTACAGCTAGTGTTGGTAGTGGTAGTGTCAAAACTTCCCTCAGTCCTGAAATAGTTGCGTCAGTGAGAAGACTCCTGGAAAATAGTTACCAAATCAGCACCGAACATGCCGATCTACGTCGCTTTAGAAGTAGCTCTTGGCACACTTGCAAGCCAGTTTCGGCTACTCGGATTCAAGAAGCAATTTCTGAATTGGAATCTTGCCTCACAGATCACGCAGGTGAATATGTGCGGCTGATTGGAGTGGATAAAAAAGCAAAACGTCGCGTCCATGAAGAAATTATTCAACGTCCTTAAAAGTTAGCACACACGGCAGACGGCAAAAGTTACTAGCAAACAGTTCAGCCCCAATGCTCACCAAGTTTCGATCTTTATCCAGGGAGGCAGTACCCGTCCATCTTGATGGAAATGTGTCGATCGATCCAACTGCTGCCATCGCGCCTGGAGTCCTACTTCAAGCTGACGCAGATAGTCGAATTACGATCGGGGCTGGGGTCTGTATCGGTGCTGGAACGATCGTTCATGCATCGGGTGGAAACATCGATATCGGTGCTGGCGTATGTGTTGGGCGTGGGGTGTTAATTGTTGGTAATGGATTGATCGATCGAAATGCCTGTGTCGGTGCCGGAACAACGATTCTCAATCCACAGATTGCGGAAGGGGATGTGATCCCAACTCACTCAATCTTGGGAGATAAAAGTCGGGGAGAAGTATCTGTAGTAGAACCTCCAGATCTGCCCACGCTGCCGGAAGATATACCCTCACCAGATCCTCCCGATCTGTGGGATACCAGCGATGCCTGGAACACCTCAACAGTGAACACACCAGTCATGGCAGATCCACCGTTTGAGAATACCTTCCAAAGTGACCCGCCACCTACTTCGGTGGAAGTAGCCGACACCGAATCATCAGTCGAAATAACTCATCGCTCTAATGAATATGTCGCTGGACGTGCTAACTTTGATCGACTTAAACGCCAGCTTTTCCCCAATGGTTGAACTCATGACTAAAACAGCACTACCTCAACTAAAATCGACCAAAGTTCTAGTCGTATTGAACGGTAAAGGCGGTGTGGGGAAAACGACAACAGCCATCAATCTCGCCGCCATCTTTGGCGAACAGCATCGGGTGCTACTAGTCGATGCCGATTCACAAGGCTCAGCAAGTTGGTGGGTACAGCAGTCAGAAGGTCGAGATTTGGGCTTTGAAACTATATCACTAGCTGACTTAAAGGGTGTGAATCGAGAACAGTGGGCAGATTATGACATCGTGGTTGTAGATATGCCCCCTGCCCTCGATTCTGTGGCATTTGCGACGATTATGCCAATAGCAGATTATTTGGTGCTACCAACTCCCCCCGCACCAATGGATCTAGCCGCATTGATTCGCACGGTTAGACAGGTGGTAATCCCATCCCAGATTAGCCATCGCGTCTTGCTGACTAAGGTAAATTCTCGCGGTTTGAGAGAAGCGCAAGAAGCACAACAAACCTTATTGCAGTGTCAGATTCCGGTTTATTATACAGTAATCAGGAATTTGAAAATTCACGAACGTGCTGCAATGTCAGGACTGCCCATTAGTCAGTATAAAGGTCAAGCAGCTTCACCTGCCGCCGCTGACTACCGTTGTGTTGTCAATGAAATCTGGAAAGATTGGAACTAAATATGACTACTAATAAGAAAAAAACATCAGCATCTGATGTGTTGCGGCAAGAAATGCAGCAGCCATTGGTGATCCCGGCACGGGAAAATTCTACCGCACCCCACACCACGCCAACTCCTACAACCACCACGAATATGACACCTCCAACCAACGACGACGCTCAAGCTAAAGCTGCTCAAGAAAAGGAAGCAAAACTGCAACAGCAAAGGTTTGATGACTTGACAAAGCAGCTTAATGATGCTAAAGCCATGATTGTAAAACTATCAGAGCAACCCGTAGCAACTCCAGCCAAAGCCAAAGCTACCACAGCAATCGTCAAGAAAGATACATCTCATGCCTCCCTGACGGCTCGTCCGACCCAATCTCACGAAGAAACCATGCGCCGTCGCAACAATACTGATATCGGTTGGTTGGACTAATTTCTAGTGGCTAGTGAAATTGGTTATCACAAAGGGGCAAAAGGGAAAGGGTCACAAATTGACAGGTTTCTCCCAGTCCCCCAGTCTCCCAGTCTCCCTTTCTAACAAATCATAACTTAGCACTAGTCTTAAGCGGGAGTATATTTTAGAGATGGCAACAAGAAGTTCCAGACAAGCAGTTGGGACGATTCAAACTGATGGATTTCCGCCTGTTTTAGCTGCTGCCGATGCGATGCTAAAAGCGGGAAATGTTACGTTGGTTTACTACGGTTTGGCTGAACGAGCCGAGTTTATGATCTCGATTCGTGGCCCTGTATCCGAAGTCAATCAGGCTGTTGCGGCGGGTGTTTTGGCTTGTGAAGCTACCAAAAAAGGTGCTTTAGTCAGTCACTACATCGTTCCTCATCCCACCGGAAATCTCGATAGCGTCATGCCGATGCAATATACTTC